>JAZUDR010000280.1:0-4740 GCA_045639725.1 Candidatus Avigastranaerophilus sp.
CTCACAACTAACCTCAGCTTCGCAGCCCATTTTTTAAGTGGGCTGCCTTTTTTTTAGGTCAATTTTAATCCAGCAAACTTTCATAAAGCAGAAGCCTTCGCAGGTAAATTACAAACTATCTAAGACTGAGGTTCAAAAAAAGGCCTGCTCCATCCGTCTTCATCCTTGTTATCCGTTGTTATAATTTCCTGAATACATTCGCCTAGCAGAAAACTACGCTGAAAAAGCACAAACCATCTAAAACCGAGGTTAAAAAAACAGGCCTGCCCATCGGCTGTTCGGCCTGCTTCATCCGTCATAATCCCTGTTATCCGGTGCTGATCATTTCTTACGGGAGTTCAGGGTTTTAACTATTGAACTAATTACGTGTATTCCGTGGCTTCCTCGTCCGAAGCCATCGTCCATACCACATTCCTTAGCTATTTCACGTGTTACCTGAGTTCCACCGCAGATGCAGATGACCTTATCCCTGATTCCTTTTTCACGGCATATTTCATCAAGTTTGCGCATATTCTTTTTGTGAACATCGTTGTGACTGATGATTGTGCTGATGAGGATAGCGTCAGCTCCGGTTTCAATGGCAGCGTCAACCATTTTGGCTACAGGAACAGAAGTGCCGAGATAATGGTATTTTACGCCCCATTTTTCAATGCCGCCGTGCTTGATATCAAGAATTTCGCGCAAGCCGACAGAATGCTCGTCTTCTCCGACAGTGCCTGCAACGACTTTGATACCATATTTCTTAACAGCTGCCTTAATTTCGTCTTCACTAAGCAGATCTTCCTTTGGTGGAAGCTTAAGCTTGGTTTTGTCTACAGTAATATTGGTTTTTCCTTTTACTTCGACAAATGTGCCTTCGCTTGGGTGCATTATCTGAGCATTGACGATTTCTGGGGTATCTAAGCCCATCTTGGCTGCGATTTCCAACGCTGCGGCTTTGGCAGTTTCAATTTCTTCAGGAATGAAAACCTGTATGAGCACTGTGCCATCGCCGGCCCATTCCGTTTCAGGTTTAATGAGGTTGCCATTTCTGAATTCAGAGGACTTGGCTAATCTGATGTTGCAGTTGTCGTTTTCGTCAATTTCGTCTATGTAAGCAATCTTTTCGTGGTTGCAGAGAGTGCAGCCGCCAATGAGGTCGCAGGCCTTCTTGGTTCCGGCGGGCAAATGATTTTCGCCAAAAACGCTGCAAACAGGAGCCATATAGTCATCATCGCGCTTAACAATGCTGTCAACACCAACACCACCGCTGCTGTCGCGTGCAATGCCGTCGCCATTTCTTTCCGGGTAATGTGCAGAATCAACAAAGAAGCCTTTTTCAACAGAGGCAAAATAGCCGCCGTTGTCGAGAATTTCTTCAAGGAAGCAGACTGCGCGTTCTTTTATATCTCTGACCATTTCACCTAGAGGGCCGTCGCGCTTGATGGTAAGCAACTCTTTGATGCCGTCTAAAGCGTTAAGTGTCTGTTTGGCGGTTTCTATGCCCCTGATGTTGTTATAGTGCCATGGGACGTTGCGTCCTTCATCCGGGGTGATGGTGCTCTGTATATCTGCGGAAGTAAGCGCAGAAATCAAGGTGTCGATTACGTGAGTTCTGGTTGCTTCTTCTATGTCTGCTTCAATATAGCGTGTATTCTGCTGCGCGCGGAATTTGTAGCCTTCGAAGATATCTCTTAAGGCAACTGCGTATGGAAGGTCATACCAGAGTTTTGGAGTTGGCGGTGCGCAAGGAGGAACTGTTGAAAGCCCTATGTGGCTCTTCGGCATTCCGGCTTTTACAGAAAAAGCGCAGTTGATACCATGCTGAACGAGAAGCTCCGGCATTACTGACCAGCCTTCTTTGGCTGTGGCATTGGCATTGTGTGCGCCGTCAATCTGGAAAATTTCTGCGTCGGCCATTACCTTCTTGGCACTGGCAGCGTCTACAAAAGATCGATACATGTTTACGTTTCTGTAAAGAACGTTATACTGCGGGTCCTGGTGGGCGCCGTTGATGCCTTCTTCGGCAAAGAGAACTGCCACTTCTGGACCGGCAACACCTGAAACGTATGAATGGAAGTTGATTTTGCGACCTATTTCATCTTCAATCAAATCGCAAGCCTTGCGTGAGGCGCGGATTTGCTTTCTGGTAATAGGAACACCGCCAACACCTTCTGGGGTGCCTTCTAGCAGACCGTCGATGTGGCTCTGGCCAGTGGTTCTGATGACCATGATGTGGTCAGCACCGTGCCATGCTGCCATACGCATACGTCTGATGTCGTCCTCAAATCTTCCAGAAGCTATTTCCGTTGTGATAACAGGCATCGGTTGCGGGTCTATGTTGTTGAAATACTTTGCCGCGGGAAGTGGAACAGAGTTTGTTAAAGGCTTAGAAACATTTCTATATGTGAAGGGACCGATTTTGCCACCTTCAAGCTTTTCTCGCCAAACCCAGCCTTTTCTGCGTGGGGAATAATGTTCCAGGTCTTTCAAAATTTCTTCTATATCAAGCTTTTTATTGGGTTCTAATTTGTATGACATGCTTTCCCTCCGTTAGAAAAGGTTCTGAAGAGCTGTTTCATCTTCGACAATTACCTTGGCGGCATCATTGATGCTGATTTTTCGCCTTTGGGAAAGCTTTAAGACTACATGACCGGCACCTTTCCCTAACAGACCGGCTTCGTTGATTTTCTTAACAACGGCCTGGGTGGTAAGGCTGTCGATGCCCATTCTTAAAAGAACAGAACGTTCTATTGATGGAGAGGTATATTTCTGCCCGTATTCGACCATCGGTTCTACGATTTTATTGCAGAGCTCCCAGAACCTGTTCTTTAATTCTTCGTCACTGAGCTTATGAAGCTCGGAAAGACGGTTCTCATATTTCTTTAATCTGTCTTCACTCATAAAAAATTCCTTTCCAAAGGATTATTTACACTCTGAATATAGAGTACACTTTTTTAAAGACGTTTGTAAATGCTTTATGTTTAATTGCTACTGACGTGATGTATTTTTTCAGTATTTTCAATAATTTTTACCTTGCCTATTGCTATAGAGGCAAAAACAATATACAATCTTCCTTTGTAATAAGAATTTCCTATGGAGATATTAATGAAAAAGAATATTTTTGTTAAAACTCGCCTTGATGACGATGATGATGAAGAACTTGAAGAAGAAAGAGGTTTGACTGAACTTAACGATATCGTTGAACAGAAACTTCTTGAAAATCGCCAGATTTTCCTGTGGGGTCCTGTCGAAGACGATTCTTCACGTGATGTTGTTTCTAAACTTCTTTATCTTGAAACCCTGAAACCAGGTGAACCAATAACTCTCTTTATCAGCAGCCCTGGTGGAGTTGTAACCTGTGGTATGGCTATCATTGATACAATGAACCTTATCTCTTCACCTGTTACTACCGTATGTATGGGTCTTGCTGCTTCTATGGGTTCTCTGATTCTTTCTGCTGGTGAAAAAGGCAAGAGATTCATTTATCCTTATGGCAGAGTAATGATTCATCAGCCAAGCGTTGGTGGTGTTTACGGTCAGGCTTCCGATCTTGAAATTCAGGCTCGTGAAATTGTAAAGACAAAAGAAGTATCTGCTGAAATTTTGGCAAAGAACTGCGGTAAGAGCAAGGACAAGGTTCTCAAAGACCTCGACAGAGACTACTGGATGGATTCCAAGGAATCAATCGAATACGGTATCGTCGACGGTATTTACGAATTCCCAAAGGCTAAGTAATTAAAAAAAAACGCTTCATGGTTTGTGAAGCGTTTTTTTTTATTAAAAATACTTCAAGGTGACAGCTTACTAATGAAATTAGCTATAAAGATAATATTTTTACTTGTTTGCGTGATACCTTGCCTGGTGGCTGTTTTTAAAGATCATGCACCGAATATAAAAAAATACGAAGAATATTTAATAAAATGTGAAGACTGTCTGGCGACTCAGAAGGCATTAAATAATGCTTTATCTCGATATAATAGTGATAATTCAAAGATTTCTGATGTTAGAGATGACGATGAATTTGAAAGAATTGAAAAGTTGCTTATGGATTCTGGGTATCTTAAGAATAATTATAGCCATGCCACTAAGGATTGCTTTTTTGTTATAAATGAAGATGGAATTGTTTGTGGCTGCCATGGAACTATAGAGGCGCTTGAAAACAATATCAGCTCTGCAAAAAATCTGTATGAAAAAAAGCTTTCATACAGAAAATATGACATAGTATGTGTTTTGCTTGGTGGAGTTACTCTGATTGCTGGACTATTTTTTTAATGGCAAATAAAATATGAATATGAAAAAATCTATTATTTCTATAGTAATTACCGGTATTTTATTTCTGTTTCTTTCAAACTCCTTTTTATTGGCTTATAGAGGCAGCGATGCTGATAGATGTGGACGTAAAATTTGGGATGATATTTTATCTAAATCAGGCAAGCATGACAATGATGAGAAGCATGTTAAATCTATAATTGAAACAGTAAATAAAGATTCCAGATGTCAATATGAATATACTACTCATGATGGGAATTTAGTGGTCTTTTGTAAAACAACGCATGGAAGTGGCAGTAATCGCTCAATGCTGAATACTATGAGCGTTGATTCCTATTACAAAGATAGATTTAATCACGCTGGAGAATATTCTTTCTTGCTTCTGGGCGGTCTCGGCTTATGTATTAGCATTTTCAGGTCATTGAAAAAGAAAAATAAATAGAAAACAGTTTTTCATAATTGGCAGTGAGTGGGTTAAAGCAGTAGAAA
>JAZUDR010000281.1:0-15143 GCA_045639725.1 Candidatus Avigastranaerophilus sp.
AACTGAAAATTGTTCTGTTTGTGGTAAGCATGTCTGTTTTAAGCATAAGAGATTTCACCCGAAAACTCAGCAGGTTTGCTGCATAGACTGCTATGCAAAGAATCTGGACGAAGAAGCTGTTAACGAACTTCATAATCTTCCTTTGCATGATAATCATTGCTGCGTCTGTGGCAAGATTGTCGTAGACGACCTTGAGGATGATGATCCAGATAAAAAGATTGTTGATTCTAAGACCAAGAAAGTTTATTGTCAGGGCTGTTATGATGATGTAGATGAAGAAGGCAATGTTCAAAGAACATTAGGTACTGCTTTGCTTGGCAGAAGCATGTATGATGATGACTATTGGTATGGCTACAGGAGCCATTATTATCATCACCATCATTATCGCCCATTCCACAAAGGCAATGTCAGTAATTTTGACGAAAGCGAAGTCAGAGCCTTCAATCCGAAGAACAACCCCATGGAAAACGGCCAACTGGACGACAGTAACAACAAAGACAACGCTTTTGATAGCTAATAAAAAGGTCGCTTCGCTCGGCAGGTCGGCTTTGCCTCGGTAGGTCGCTTCGCTCGATAGGGCGGCCTTCGGCCTGAGAGGGGAAGTATGTGTTAGTTTAGTGCTGCTTAGCGGTTGTTGGGCGGTAGAACCTAATGCATAATTCACAATGCATAATGCATAATTGATTGTGTTGTTTCTGTGCTACTTTTAGTGGGTTTCTGCCAAGATTAGAAACTTGGCACAGAGCTGATTAAAGCAGCAGAAACTAAACAAATAATAATGCATTATGAATTATGCACTATGAATTATGCACTATGAATTATGCATTATGAATTATGAATTATGAATTATAGAATATTATGGCTAACAGAAAATTATCCGCCTCGGCGCGGGGGCATGGCTCAGGCCTGCGATAGAATTGTATCAAGCCTGCGTCATAATGGGGTTGTTGTTGATGTAGCCTTCTTTAACGCTACTATGAATGGCTTTAAGGTGACATCTCAGATGAATGGCAGGCTGATTGCTGTTCCTGTCTCTGACAGTCCGGCTCATAGCCTGAATCTGTTATACAACTATATTTCTGACCCTGTAAATAACTTGAATTATACTCATGTGGTAGCTTTTGGTGGAACCGCTCCAATGCTTGCTTTGCCTGTATATAAGAGTTGGCTTGGTTTGAAGGCAGTAACCCTTTTGCGTGGGAATGATTTTGATGTTGGAGTTTTCCAGCCTGCCAGACGCCAGATTTTATTTGATGCTTTAAATGCCTCAGATACGGTATGCGTGCTGCATTCAGAAGCTAAGCACAGAGTTTCTTCTTTGCTGCCTGAAGCTAATGTTGTCTGCATTCCAAATGGCATTGACACTGTGGAATGGCAGAACGACCCCTTTGATTTTGAAACTGCGATGAATTTCCGCCATGAAAACGGAATAGCTGATGACCAGATTGTTGTTGGGCTTTTCGGTCAACTGAAGGAAAAGAAGGGGGTTGTCTTTCTTTTGGAAAACCTGCTTAGAACAGGTCTTCAGGAAAAAATCACGATTCTTACTGTAGGTGATATAGAACCTGCTGTTCAGGCTTGGATAGATGAGCAGAACGGGGTTTCCATCAAGACTGGCGATGAAGGACTTACTTGTGATGGTAGCAAAGAACAACAGATTGCTGAACAGACTGTTGAGGCAGCAGAAATAGGAAATACTTCCAATGTCTTTGAAAAGCCGCATATCAACATTGTTCAGCTTCCTTTCAAGGATAGGTTTGAATTGTTAAGCCTGTATCCTGCTTGTGATTTCATAGCCTTACCGTCTCATTACGACGGTATGCCGAATGTGCTTCTGGAAGCTGGTTCTCTTGGAATACCTGTCATAGGCGCTAGAACTGGCGGTATATTTGAAGTGTTGCCTGAAGAACAGCATTGTCTTACTTTCCATCCTGGGAATGCAGATCAGTGCAGACAGGCTTTGAATAAGGCCGCAGAGTTAACTACTGACGAACGTAAAATTATTGGTTCGGCTTTGAAGAAAAATATAGAAGCAAACTTCAATCTAGCAAAGGAAGCTGAGTCTTATAAAAAGATTTTTGGTTTGTGATTGTTAAACTATTAGTTTAATAAAAGAGTTTGTAATTTTGTTTGGCACGGCTGGCTTGTTGAAAAAGATTTTGCAATGCCTGCAATTATGATGATGAATATTTGGGCTTATACAGGATATTACATGGTGCTCTATCTTGCAGCTTTAACTGCTGTTCCGAAGCAATTGTATGAAGCAGCAGAGGTGGACGGTGCAGATGAATGGCAACAATTCTGGTATATAACACTGCCACAGATTAGATACATGACAGTTTTTATTGTCGTTATAAACACAATAAGAAGCTGGCAGGTTTTCCCTGAAGTTTTTACCTTGACACAAGGTGGTCCAGTAGGCACAACAGATACACTTGTGCACCATCTTTATGATACTGCTTTTCGTTTCCACGAGATGGGGTATGCTTCTGCAATGTCTTTCGTATTGCTTGGAATAATTGTTATATTTGCCTTTTTGCAGATGTGGGTATTACAAAAACGACCGACTGTGAATAATAAAAAAGAGGTAAAACAATGAATAAATCTAATATAAAACAAAAATTGATATACACATTTCTTGTTTTACTTTCTTTGTTTTATTTAGCATAGCTTCTATAAAAAGTAATGGTGGTGGAGCTGCTTCTGTTTTAATGGGTATTGACCACGATTATGGAACTGCTAATTCCTGCTTTACTACTACAGATTCAAAACTGAATGATGTAAATGTTTCTTCAGACCCTGCTGAATATGAAAGCCAACTGGTTGGTAGTAATGCAACTTTGACGGCAAGCTATGTTTTCAGTAGTGAGCAGAAGTTTAATTCTGCTGCTACCTGGAATTCTACGTGGAATCCTGCTATCTGGGATAATCTTGAAGAAAATATACTACCCACACTTAAACATTGTGGTTATTCAGATTAATTATTGCTAAGTTTAATAAAATGCCCTTATTAGAGGTTAATAAGGGCATTTTAAATATCATTGTTTGAATATAAATGCATTTTTATTGTATAATATTTCTAATATGTAAAATATGTTTATAGGCAAACAAATGGACGTAAAACGATTATTAGGAATAATTATAATTTCTTTAGTTCTTTTTATGGGGTGCTCAAGCGCTTCTGATTTTGTTATTTCTGATAATACTAAAAGGTTTTATAAAACAACTATAAAATCAGATGATAAAGGGGCCATTGCTTCTTACACTTCTTGGTATTCTGGTGTTGTTATTCAAGCTGACGAAAATACTTTTCCAGCAAATACAGATTTTATTTTAATAGAAAGACCATCTTTACCAGATGAAAGCAATGTTTATGGTCAGTCATTAACATCTGTTTATCGATTTGCTCCTGCAGATGATAAAACTATTTTATCTGCATTGGATAAACCTTTATTTATAAGAATTCCTAACTATTATTTGTCAACAAATGATAACTATAGTTTCTTTTTAGGTATAAAATTAGAAAATTCAAAAACTTGGGAATATTATACTATTGTTCCAGACGAACCTTTTGTAGACCATAAGTCTAGATTAGCTGTAGCCAATAATTCATTTTTTATAATCAAAACTTATCGATTAAATAGAGAATTCACAATTTTTGCAAAGAAGAAAGATGATCCAAAACCTGACCCTGACCCAGAAAAAGATTTGTTTGTTAATGATTGGAAATTTTTGACTGATACCGCAACATGCAGTGTGAAAGTTGTTGATGCAGATTCCGTTTATGACAATGATATAAATATTACAACTCTTGCAACAGCAAATGATTCCAAATTGTATGACAACTATGAATTATATTCAGAAGTTCTTTTTATTACACCAAGTTCTAAGCCGGTTTCTAGCATAAAGATAGATAATAAGCCAGTTGAAGATGAAGTTTCTGATACACCAATTGCTACAAATAAACAGTATCTTCATACTTTGAAAATTAATAATTATGATTCTTCAAAAAAATCTGTTATTGGCAATATCGGAAGTTTTACTTTTGCATTAAATCTTAAGAATGTTGCTGTAAAAGAATTTCCACAAAATTTTAATATTAAAAGTTATATTAAGAATAAAAAGAATGTTGTATTTACTTCAGAAAGCCAAATTAACTTAAATATTCAGATGCCAGAAGAAAATGCTTCATCAACTATAGTAATTGATGATAAGTATGTTTATATGGGTAGATGGCTGTGTAATCCTATTTTTGCAGTCGATTTTGGTAAAACAGTTGCAGAAGAGGATCGGGCTGGAATTGCCGTAAAATTGAATAGCGATTCAGAAATTATTCCAGTGATAGAATGGAATGAAGAATTTTCTAAGTTAAGTTGTTCTTTTGATTCTCCCCTTGTTGAAAATAAAGAATATACTGTTTCTATGGAAGGCGTTGTTCATGATGCGAAAAATGGAAACATTATTGGTAATTTTGATCCATTCACTTTTACTACCTTAGAAAATGTTACTGTTGCTATGGTTGAACCAAAGCCTGATTCTACATCAGTGAATGTTGATTCTTCTATCGTTTTGGAATTATCAGATTCAATAAGTTGGAATGAAGCATCAAAGGCTTGTTTTGCTTTGTCGGATGGAAACACTGAATTAAAGTTTAGTTCAATTAATTATGATTCAGCAGTGAAAAAAGTTACATTAATTCCAGAAGAACAATTTAAGTATAAATCAAATTATTTTGTAACTGTAAAATCAGGACTAAAGAACGATAGCCGCGACCAGAATGTATTGCCTATAGACTTTAAATTCACAACTATTTCTGCTGATGCTGTTAATGCAAATGCTTTAATCAACGAATCTGCTGTTTATAATAACAGATATGCTAGAACAGTAAGTTTTAATGTTGATTTTGGAAAAGATGTTGCAGATAAAAATGCTGCTTCAGCTTCTATTAATCTATTGAATGCTCTTGGTGATTCGCTTAATACTAATAAAACCTGGTCTGATAGCAGATATTTGGTTATTACTAACGCAAATGAACTCTCTAATGATTCTGATTACAAATTAACAATGAATTCTGTTGTTCAGTCAGCAGATGGTGGGGCTATAAATCCTTTTGAAATAATTGAATTCAAGACAATTCCATTGTTGACCACCACATTGGCTGCAGTTGATGTTGATGCTTCTGGTGCCCTTGTTGATACTTCGTTAAAACTAGAATTTTCTGATGAAATCCTATGGGATGATGCTAATGATATTGCTTTGATCAGTCTAAGCCAGAATGGAGTTGATAAAGCTTTTACCTGCACTTTTGAAGCTCCAAAGACACTGACTATCAAACCGGCTGAAAATTTGATTCCTTTTACTGATGTAACAGTTGCCATAAAAGGAGCTTCTGATATTGTTGAAACTCATAATAAAATGAATATTTCTAAGAAAGAAATGTCACTTTCAACAAGTGGAAATATGCTTAATGGTGATTATCCAGTCGGAGCTGGTGTTGAAGAAAGTCCATTTATTATTGGTGATGCACTGGTTGCATTGCCTGGTGGCGAAAATTTGAGATTAATTGGTTCTATTTCTTTAAATATTGCTGATATGTTGGCAAAATATGATGATGACATTGATTGGTCTCAAAGTAAATTTAAGCTCAGTTATTATGATCATGGTTATTCAGTTTTATTAGAAGGATTTGATAATTGTTTCAGTAAGATTGATTTAACAAATCAACTGATTGAGGTAGGAATTCCATTAGACAAATTATGGAAAAATGATCGCAATATTGATATTGTGCTTGATTTTGATTGTGTCGCATGCGGTTCTTTAAAATATTACAAAACTGCTCCACAAGGATATAAAACTGAAATAGGAACTGAATTAGGGCCATTGGACGAAAATAGTTTTTACATGGTTTATACTCCAGCTCAGCTTGATAACGTAAGAAATATTCTTTCTGCCAGCTATATTCAGGTTAGAGATATAGATATTACGCCTTCAAATTATCAGTCGGCAAATAATACTTCTGCTGAAGGTTGGCAGCCAATAGGAACTGTTTTTACTGGCATATATGATGGAAATAATAGAAAAATCAAAGGACTAACTATAAATAAGCCATCTGCTTCAAATCAAGGATTGTTTGAAACCTGTGATGGAGCAACTTTAAAAAATATTACTCTGGAAAGCGGAAATATTATCTGTCAAAATAATAGTGGTAGCTTAATTGGGCAGTGTCTTAGCAATACTGTTAATGTGTTAGATTGCAAATCTTTTGTTAATATAAATGGTAATGAGTGTATTGGCGGTATTGTAGGAAACGTTGGAACTGGGCTGCATGCCGAAAGAGTTAGTTACGAAGGTAATCTTGAAAGTAGCTCTAATTATGCAGGTGGCATAGTTGGTTATATAACAGCTTCTGAACTTGTTAGTTTTGATTCTAGTATCAATAATGGCTCTATAACTTGTGCTGGCAATTATTCCGGAGGTATTGCTGGTTATTTTGATGCTGATGCGGCAAGTAGTCTCGTTTCTAGTAAGAATCATGGAGATGTATGCGGTGTTGAAAATATCGGTGGTATTGTAGGGGCTTTTGTTCGAGGCAATATAAATAATTGTAAAAATACTCGAAATGTTGTTGCTTCAGGTGACAATTCTGGTGGTATCTGCGGTTCTTCTAACGACAATACTGTTTATGACCAGAATGAAAATTCTGGTGCTGTTACTGGCTTAAAGTATACTGGTGGAATTGTTGGCTTAACTGAAGGAACTACGGAGTTAAAAGATTGTCTGAATACCTCTTCAGTAAGTGGTGAAGAAGGTGTTGGCGGCATTTTTGGAATAACTAAATATTCTTCAATTTCAGAATCCGCTAATAAAGTTGTTGTTGAATATTGTGTAAATAATGGATCTGTGTCAGCTTCAGGAACAGACGCTGGTGGAATTGGGGGTATGGCTAACAATTCTTCCTCTTTAAAAATAACGTTTAATTTAAGGCAGTGCCTAAATACTGGAAATGTTACAGCTAAGGGATATGTTGCAGGTATAGTGGGTAGAACTTCTACTTCAAACCCTGGCTCATTAATTAGTAATGTTACTAATACTGGCACTATAACAGGAACAGATATGACTGATTATGAACATTTTGATCTTACTGATGCAGCAGGTCTTGTTGGAAGTCTTGGCATTGAAATTCAAGGTGGTTGGAATAAGGGTGATGTTAAAGGAAAATATCACGGTGTAGCTGGAATAACTGGATTTGCTAGTGTAAAAATTGATTCTTGCATAAATGAAGGAAAAATCACTGGAGAATACTCTGCTGCTGGTTTGGCAGATAAGTCTAAGAGTGATGTAACTAACTGCATTAATTTAGGTGATGTTTATGCTGAGTATCAAATGGCTGCTGGATTGGTAGCTTCTTCTTCTGCTGTTCCAGCCAAAGCTACTCTTTATAATTGTTATAGCATAGGTTCTGTTAATTGCTCTGGTGTTGATGGACAAACTGGGGTTATTTTTGCAATTGCCTATGGTCCAATAAATTCTTGCTTTACAACAACTGATTCTAAAATTAATGGTGTTAATGTATCTGAAGACCCAGCAGCATATACTGCACAATTGGCCGGTAAAAACGGAACTTTGAATAGAAGTTATGTATTCAGTAATACCCAGAAGTTTAATCCTGCTGCTACCTGGAATTCAGCATGGGATCCAACAATTTGGAATCTAGAAGAAAATAAGCTTCCAACTTTAAAGAATTGTGGCTATATACCGCGTTAATAATATTAAAGATTAATCTTATTTTATAATTAATACATGTTTGCCTTAGGGCTATACAATCTTTTGAAGGAGATATTTATGAGAAAATTATATTTACTGATTGCTTTTATGGTCTTAGCATGTTCAGTTGTTATGGCAAATGATAGCGTTTTCTTTGTAAATGGTAATCAGTTGATTCCTTCAGAAAATGAAACTGATATTTCTGTTCAGAAAGAAGTCCTTACTATTTCCTTGCAGGATGATGGTAAAACAAAAGTTAATGTTTATTATGAATTTAATAATAAATCAGATAAGGCAAAAACTGTTTTAATGGGTTTTGAAGCTAATCCTCCATATAATGCAGACTGCAAATACAATGCAAAAGGCATACATCCATATATTTCTAACTTTTCTGTAAATATGAATGGAAAGGATGTTTCTTATTCAAATGCTATTGTTGAACTTAATACGCCACAAGGTTTCAAACCTTTGGATACCAAAGCATGGAAAACAGGTGAAGCTTTTGATGAAAGTAATGGACAGATGTTGGATAATGGAAATCTGTCTATAAATTTTGCTTATGCTTATTATTTCAAAGCTACGTTTGAACCTGGCTTAAATAAAATTGTTCATGGATAAAGCAGACCGACAAAACAGCCGATTTTAGCCACGCTGGTAAAACGATGAATAACAAAATTCTATATTACGGTTTTGGGGGCGGATTAGGTCATATAACCAGATTCAGGGCTTTTTGTCATACCTTAAACATTAAGCCTATACTTATGACTGCACTCAAAGATGTTGCTGCAGGTAAATTAGAAACACCTGCGGAAGATGTTTTACTGCTTCCTGAAAATTGTGTTTCTAACAAAAATAATTTTAGAAAATGGTTTCACGAGAAACTCGCTAATGTACAGCCAGAGCGGATTTTAATCGATGCGTTCCCTGGTGGCATCTTGGGTGAACTCTGTGATTTTCCCGAATTGAACGAACTGAAAATAGAATATATTTCTAGAATATTAAACCTGAAAGCATATAAAAAACGCTTGAATGGTAAGCTGCCAAGAATTTCTAAGATATGGCAGGTAGAACCGCTTGGCGATGAGCAACTTGTCTGGCAGAAAACTTTGGCGGCCGTAAACAATGCTGAAATAGAGCATCTCGAGCTTGAATATCCTTCTTCTGATACAGACGCTCATATAGAATTGCCCGACCATTGCTGGCTGATTGTTCATTCTGGTTCTGCCGAAGAGTTATTGGAACTTTGGGAATATGCCAACGAAACCGCCATGCTTGAAGGAGCTAACCCTGCCTTTACAGTTGTCGGTCAATGCGAAAGGCCAGAATTTTTGCCCCCGGAAGTGCTATATTACTCTGTTTACCCTGTGACGAGCCTGCTGGAAAGAGCAGAGAAGGTAATTTCCGGCGCTGGATTTAACATAATGTATCAAATGCGTTATATGAAGCAAAAGCATATCGTATTGCCATTCGAACGTGCCTTGGATGTGCAAAGCCAAAGAATGTTACTTTATCAGCGAAAAGAACAAAGTAACGAAAGCTGAAAAGGCAAAAATCCACGCGCCGAAAGGCATATTTCACACCTTACGCAACGCGCAAGTCTCCATTCCTGCGAAGCAGTTCTTCATGCCCGAAGGCCCTTTCTTCTTCTCTTGCCCTCTTCTTTTTTCTGTGGTACATTATACCTATCTTAAACATAAAAATAAGGAATACCAGTATGCTGACTCTTGAACAGAAAAGATTTGCGTATGATAAATATACTTTTAACAGCAATATTCAGAATATTCTAAATTTCATGACTCCGGTTTCCAGACTAGATGAAAAAATCGAAGAGTTCAAAGAACAAAGAGCAAAATATATTGGCTACGCAGCTATTTTCTATACATTGGCCGGCATAATCAGTGTTTATTATTTTAATTATCGCAGCTATTTTGAAATCCGTGGCTGGGATGTTTTCTACAGAAGCCTTATTTTTATCGCTTCAATAGTTCCTTTTATAGTAATAACTGTTCTGAATGGGCCGGCCCGCGACGTTGACAATGATCTCAACAACTTCATTATGCCGTTTTTGCAGAAACTCCAGAAATATGTAAGCCCTTTAACAAATGTAAGTCTTATTACTGATTTAGGTCCAAAGCTCAGCAAAAACAAGAAGCTTAATACTGAAACCTATGCAGATGCTTATGAATACCCATGGTTTTCAATGAATTTCCCACTGGCAGATGACTTGAGAGTTGCTGTTGATTTAACAGATAATATCGGTTTTTATGGTAAGACAACAACTTCCAAAAATACAAATGCCAGCGTATTTGCTAATCTACAGACAAAAGTTGTCTTGCGTTTTGTATTCCCACAGGGCAACTATAAGCAATTTGATGATATGAAGGATTGCGAACTGCTTTGGGAAACAGAAGGCGATAATACTGTCTTGACTGTTAAGTCATCTGTCAGACGCTTTGTGGAATTTTATTACCCATCAACAAAGACAGTAGGCCTGATTTTTGATAATGACTATTGTATGAGCTTGATTGAAACTGTATACACCAAGCTCAGGGGAATCAATGATTCTGAATTGACTCCTGAAAACCTGAGAAAAGTTGCAGCGGAGCTTCAGGAAAAAGCCAGACGCTTGGAATCAGAAGCCCAGGGACTTTTGGATAAGGCTGATTCAATCGAAGCTAGCCTGGTAAAAGAAACCTCAATCATAGAAGATGCCGAAGTTGAAGCAACCGAAGTCATAGAGGAAGAGTGATTGGCAACGGATAACAAGGATAATGGCGGATGGAGCAGGCCATTTTTTTGTCTCGGACTCTGCTTTTTATAGTATTTGAATCTGTTTTTCAGTAAAAAAATCTAAAAAAACGCATTTTTTTAGTATAGAAAAATCCTTTCTGGAAGCTGCTGTTGGGAAAACTTTAGCTTCATTCTGTTGCAGGAGTTAGTTCTGTTTTGCAGAAGTAAAGGAAATTCAAATGTAATTTACTTTTTCATTCGAGCCTAAAATAAAAACAGACACAACATAAGTTATGGTTAATCTATGCACGGTTTTTAAAACAAATCCCGAAATTGCTATGTCTTTCCAAAGAATGATTACCTTGCTTTATAAAATTCCAAGAATCTGCATATTCTCCGATTACAGAAAATTCTGATTCTTTTATAAAGGTTAAAAATTCTTTAATATTATTTCTATGTTTTGCAGCGAAAGCATGAGCATCTGTTTCTTTTTCAACTTCACTATTATTTTGCTTATCATATAAAACATGATCAAGATTGCAAGACATATAAAAAATACTATAGGGAATATCCCAAGTTTCTTTCAAAGAACTTAATCTATTCAACTTTTGGCGCTTTTGTGCATTACGCTCTTTTATCATATCTGGCTTATTCGTTAAAATTTCACATAACGTATAAACAGGCTTTATAGCTGTAGGATTTTCTTTCACACAGTTATCAGCAATAAAAGCTCCATCAGTATCAACCAGGTGAATAATTTCCTGAAAATCATTCTTTTTAAAGTGCATCGAATTGGCATACTTCTTTATCGTATTGCCAACTTTTGCAACAATCTGATCTGGTCTGATCGTATTATCAGAAGTAATATCACCATGCATTACTTCAACTCGAACAGTATTCTTATCATAAAAATTAGTTAATATTGCCCCCAGAGCTTCATATTCTGATGCTCCTTCAACAATTACAAACACAATCTTTTTATAGTCCCTTTTACAGGCCACACTTATCCCCCGCTTCTCTGAACGCAAAAGCAATTTCTGCATTATTAGTAGCGTTGTATAGTTCCTCAGCATCGCTACCAAGCATAATTTTTCTATAATAAACGTCACGTAAATTGTTGCTACTCTTTAAACTGGTTGATCTCACATATCTATTTTTAGGATTTACAGTCGTAAAACCAACAAATACCCAGTCTAAGGTTTCTAGAGGTCTCAAATTATGTGATGTAAAAATCAGTTGTCCTTTTCCGCCATCAGAAATAATCTTAAGCAGCTCACCAAGCATATATTCAAAGACACCGGCATCTAATTCATCAACAGCAACCGTTATTGAAGGCTGATTGTAAACAACAATCAACAACTGCAATATTGAAACAATTTTCTTTATGCCTTCAGATTCATTTCTAAGGGGTATTTCCTTGCTGTTCTTGTTGGACATCAGTTCAACCTTGCAACCTGTTTCACCATTAGAAAGAGTTTCCAGCCCAAGCTTTTTCACGCTGATAGTCAGCCCTGGTATTATCTGGGAAAGAACAACATTCATATTAGCAATTACCTTCTCTGCTATAGCAACATATTTTTCAGGTATCGCAACAGCTTTTTCCAGGAATAAACCAACCCGGCCACCAACTGTATCGTAATTTTCTCCTAATCTGAATGAAATTGGCAACATATTTAAAGCAATAACACCAGCAGTCTTAGAATCTATGACAAATAATTCATACAATCCAAAGCGAGAAAGTATATTCAAGACAAATGAATGCTTTAATCTTTCATCTGTTTCACTGTTCCTGACAATATCATTAAGATGGTTTAAAAATTCTCTTGAAAAAACAAAACTTGTAGCTCCTTTATATGCCATCTTTTTAAGAACAAGCAGGTCTGTAGCAACATTCTTAGATTTTCCAAAGAAACATTCATATCTCTTAGCAGGTGTGAAAACAGTATTTGAATCACAGGTATTTATCAATTCTGCTTTCCTGGTCTTTTTGCCAGTAGATATTTCTTCCATTGAATAACTTACTATCTCATTATAAATAATAGCAGACTTTTCTAATTCATTATCAGCAAGTAAGCCATCATTAGAGTTCATAGGTTGCTTTTTGCCTAGACAGAAACTATAAAAAATTTCCAGATTACAGTCTGACGTCTTAACAGTAAAAACATATTCAAAATAGGAATTTTGAGCATCGACATTTATAAAATCTGCATAATAATTCGGAACAACCCAACCCCCCAGACAGCATTTCAGTAAACCAAGGGCATCAATTAAAGCCGTTTTCCCTGAACCATTCTGACCATACAAACCAAAAATGCTGGCTCTATAATCTTTCCTGTTATTAATAAGATCAATCTTACCGTAACTAACATTTTTAAAGTTCGTAATTTCAATGCTTTTTAATCGAACTGCCGCTGTCTGTTGCATAATCAACTCCCCGTTTTTGTTCTAGGAATTTTATCATCAAATATCATTTTCGTCAATTTGAAATCAAATTTTAGAATTTTTTATTCTGTTTTTGGACTTCAATGCAGTATTTTAATAGAGATTATGTCATTATTGTTTACTTATCGCTGGACAAAGAAACATAGATTAGGCAGCATAAACTGTGAAATTACAAAAAAGACTCTTGGCCCAACAAAAATTCATCACACACAATAATTTTAAACTTTAGCTTCATTCTGTTGCAGGAGTTCGTTCTGTTTTGCAGGACTAAATGCAATTTGAATTGCATTTAAAATTTCATTTGAGGTTGATTATTTATTTGTTGGTTTTTAATTGCTAATTATTTGGTTAATGTCTATACTGTAGGTATTTGATAATGGTGGTATTTCGATGTTAAGTATATTTTATGGCGATATGCCTGAGGCTATTTTTAATACAGCCGTATATTTCAAGAATACTTACGAGGATTCTTGGATAACAAACGCTTTTGCTAAAGAAATGATACTAGATGTTGATAAATCTACTGTGTTGGGGAATGCCGTTATCGATAGTCCTGTATTGGGTAAGATTTCGCCACTTGCTTTATCTGGTGGGGTTAAAACGTTGATCCTTGTATTGAATGAACCAGATAAGGTCTTTAATGCTTCAACCTGTGGTGATAACTGTGCTAAGTGGCTATTGAAAATAGCAGAAGATAAAAATATTGTAATTAACCTTCGTCACTTGATGGATTTCGGTCCTGGAAAATTTAAGGTAAAGCTGCTTAATACAGATCAGATCGTTACAAGCATGGAAGAATTAGTTCCGATAGCTGGTAGATATGTATAGGGGATTTTATGAAGGGCATTCATAAAATATCGATTCGTAGCAAACGTTTGCGATATGATTTCGAATTAAAGCGAAACATAACAATAATCCAAGGCAATAGTGCAACGGGCAAAACTTCTTTGGTTGATATGGTTCGTGAATATTCTGAAAACTCCACTGAAAGTGGAATAGAACTCATATGTGATAAGAACTGCGTAGTAATAAATGGTAATAATTGGCAGAAGCAATTAAGCTTGATTTCTGACAGTATTGTGTTTATTGATGAAGGAAACCATTTTGTATCTTCCAAGGATTTCGCGGGTTGTATTAAGGAAACAGATAACTACTACTGTATTGTTACCCGAGAAAGTTTGCATTCTCTTCCATACAGTGTAGACGAAATATTCGGGATAAAAAATTCTGGAAAATATAATTATTTAAACCAGACATATCACGAGTTTTATAAAATTTATTCTAATGAAAAATCTCTTTTTATGCCTACAACCCCGGAAAAAATAATCACAGAAGATTCAAATTCAGGTAATGATTTCTTTTCCGTAGTTTGTAAGCAAAGCAATATTGAATGTGAATCCGCTAATGGTAAAGCAAACATATTTAATCTAATTGATAAGCAGTCTGATAAAAATATCCTGATTGTTGCAGACGGTGCTGCATTTGGTTCTGAAATTGATCGTATTGTTAAGAGAATTGGAAATAAAAATATTAAATTGTATTTACCAGAATCATTTGAGTGGCTTATTTTGGCTTCAAAGCTTTTTGATGATAAAGACTTGGAAAATATGCTTGCAAATCCTTCCGATTACATTGATAGCAAGAACTATTTCAGTTGGGAACGCTTTTTTACTGATTTTCTCATTAAATTGACAAAATCTAGTAAATACCAATATAGCAAGACCAGACTTCCAGAAATCTATCTTCAGCCAAGAATCATAAACCAAATACTGTCTTCATTAAAACACGCAATTTCTTTCTCAAATAAGCCTGTTGCCTGTAAGTAGTATATCTTGCTTTATTTTTATGGAAAACTAATCAATGGCGTTGATGTTTGTAAATTTGGGAAGCAATGGGTTGTATCAATGCAAGCAATGAAGCGAGAATACGGAGAAGCTAAAAAAATATAATTTTCCCCGACCACACTTTTTAGCAACGGATAACTGGATTAATGCTGAAAAAACAGCCAATAAGAAGACAGAACAACCTGATTTCTTAACCTCGGTTTTAGAAGGTTAGTGCTTTACCAACGAGACTTCCTGTCAGGAGTTTGTTGTCAGGAGTTGTTTCAAAAAGAATAAAGGGCTTTTGTTTGCTTTTTGAATAGGATTGTAATTAGAAACCTTATAAGTAATACAGTCAACGTGAGAGGGGTGGACTGCACGCAG
>JAZUDR010000282.1:0-9647 GCA_045639725.1 Candidatus Avigastranaerophilus sp.
AGACGAGACTGATACATTACTGCAGAGTCAGTCAAGCAAGTGAACAAGCAGTCATGTTCGTCCATTTCGAACATCTTAGCAGTCTTAATTGCAGAGAGAACATTGCTGATTGAGCTGATGCCGAGGAGGTTCAACTTTTCAATGAGTTCTTTTTTTACGCCGGCCTGAGCGAGAACTTCATGACCTTCTGGAGTATTCAACACTCTGAGCATTCTCATGCAGTTTTCGTCGTCGATAGCAACTACAACGTCAGTGTTTCTTGCATTGTGAATCCACGGAACGTGCTTGTCACCGATACCTTCGATTCTGTGACCGCCGAAACCATTGTTGTAAAGAGTTGGGCACTGAAGAGCTTCAGAAGCTACGATCTTTGCATGTGGGTGAACATTCTTAATGTGGTCACCAGCTGCGATAGTACCAGCAGAACCAGTTGCAGAAACCCATGCGCTCATTCTGTCGCCAGGTCTCTTAACCTTATCAAATACTTCAAGAGCTGCAGAACCAGTCTGATGATAATGCCATATTGGGTTACCGAATTCTGCGAACTGATTGAAGATTACGATGCTGTTACCACGTTCTGCATCGAGTTCATGGCACTTATCATAAATTTCTTTTACGTTAGATTCACAACCAGGAGTTGCGAAAATTTCGCTACCGATTTCTTTCAACCAGTCAAAGCGTTCCTTGCTCATTTCCTGAGGAAGAATAGCGATTGATGGAGTGTTGAGAAGAGCACAGTCATAAGCGCCACCACGGCAATAGTTACCAGTAGAAGGCCATACTGCTTTCTGAGTAGTTGGGTCGAATTCGCCTGTTACAAGTCTTGGAACCAAGCAGCTAAATGCAGCACCAACTTTATGAGCGCCTGTTGGGAAATATTTACCAACAAGACCAAAAATTCTTGCCTTAACGCCAGTCAATTCTGGTGGTAATTCAACAAAGTTAACATCGCCATAAAGACCAGTTTCTACATTGTTCTTCCATGTAATTCTGAAAAGGTTTCTTGGATGAACATCCCAAAGACCATGGGGCTTAACTTCAGCTTTGATCTTTTCTGGAATCAAATCTGGGTTTCTCTGCTGAGCATAAGTAGGAATAATGATATTCTGCTTCTTAGCGCGTTCAACAGTGTTCTTGAGAACAGATTCGTTAACATGGAGTTCGAACTTCTTTAAATATTTAGCCATTTATAATTCCTTTATTTCTAGGGCGAACCCTTATTTCCTTGATTTTTGGGTAGCACTCACTACCGTTTTGATAGAGTAGCACAATATTACAATTATTGCACCTATTTTCTAACTAAATTGTAACTAAAAATAAAAAAGGCTAATATAAAATTAGCCTTTTTACTATTCATTATGGATATACGTGTGTACCAGCTTCGCCTCTTACTGCCTTAGCAAGGTTTTCTGGATTTGTAATGATTGCATGCTTACCACCGTTCTTAATGAACTTAATGATAGCCTGGCACTTTGGAAGCATTGAACCTGGTTTAAAGTGACCTTCTTCACACCATTTTTCCAATTCTGCTACTGTACATTTATCAATAGCCTTCTGATCCGGTTTACCGAAATTCAGGCAGGCTTTTTCAACTGCAGTTGAAACGATGAATGCATCAGCCTTAATGTTAGAAGCTAACAAAGAAGAAGCGAAGTCCTTATCGATAACTGCGGCAGTACCTTTAAGCATACCGTTGTCATCTCTAATTACAGGAATTCCGCCGCCACCAACAGCGATAACGCAGAAGCCTTTATCAGCAAGAGCTGTAATAGCACCTTCTTCAATGATTTCCTTTGGTAGTGGGGAAGCAACAACACGTCTCCAGCCACGACCAGCATCTTCTACCATATCCCAATGGTCATTAGCCATTTTTTCTCTGGCTTCAGCTTCAGTATAGAACTGACCAATTGGTTTTGTTGGTTTCTGGAAGGAAGGATCATTTTTGTCAACTAAAACCTGAGTTACAACGGTAGCAACTGGTTTGTTAATGCCGCGTTTCTTGAATTCATTTCCAAGAGCCATCTGGAAGTTATAACCAATAGCACCCTGGGTATCAGCACCACAAGAATCTAATGGAACTGGATGAATCTTAGAGCTTGCTATTTCGCTGCGAAGAAGAATAAATCCGACCTGTGGTCCATTGCCGTGGGTGAGGACTACGTTATAGCCTTCCTGAATCATGTCAGCAACATGTTCCATGGTCTTACAAGCAGCATCATACTGGTCAGCAACTGTCTGGTGTGCTTTATCAAGTATAAGAGAATTTCCGCCTACTGCTACTACGGCAAGTTTACCGTTAGTTGTCATAAAACGCTCCTTAAAATAGAACTTTAAACACTCGTTATTTCAATTAAACAGAATATCAAAAAAAAATCAACACTAATTTGTAGTTATGGTTAAAATGTGGTATAAAATTTTCAACTATATTTAGAGGGTCATTATGTACGAAACCTATTCTGTTAATCAAGAACCTCCTAAAGAGGCCAAAAAATATTCTATAAGTCCTATTCTTGAAGGAGCGGTACTTGGTGTTTTTGCATTGCTTTTAACATTTATAACTGCTTACTTCATTTATACCAATTCAATGACTGTTCTTAAAAATGAAATCAAAGATGGTTTATTGCGAACTGTTTCTGGAATTGCTGCCACATTAGACGGAGACAAAATAGGAACTTTTACGAAACAGGAAGACGTTGGAAGAAAAGATTACCAGGAAATGGTATCTCTTATTCAGAAAGCAAGAATAGGAACAAAGCATATTTCTTATCTTTATATAAATAGAATGGTTGATGGGAAAGTCTATTTTATTATAGACCCAATTTCAATTGACGAAAACGGAAATCCACTTTTCACTGATTCTGCAAGCATGGAACCATCTATACCAATGAGTCCTTACGAAGATGCTGATGAATTCCTGATAAAAGCATTGACCGAAGGTAAAGGTGTTATTGCAGATGATGCTTATACCGATAGATGGGGAACTTTTTTCAGCGCTTATGCACCGATATTCGATAAAGACAAAAAAATAGTTGGCACACTCGGGGCAGACCTTAGAATAGATGAAATGATGAACAGATGCAGTCCAATGGTCGACGCAACTAAGCGTGCATTCATAGTTTCTGTATCTCTTGCTTTATTGCTTGGCACTTTCGTATGGTTTTCAAGAAGATTCACATTTATGCTTAACGAAAGTCGCCAGAATATATACAAGAATTTCCTCGTAGCAAAAAGATTTGCAGATCAGACTTCTTCAACTTTAGGAAAACAGTTTCAGAGAACTTCAAGTATTCTTAAATATACTGCTCAGAAACTAGATATTCTTTCTAAGTTTGAAGAAATAGAACTGATAAAGAACAACCTGAAACTTGAAAAAGACAAACTTGAAAAATTTTCAGATAAATTACTTACTCTGGGCGAGCTTAAGTATTCCAGACGCGAAAATGAATTATCAAATTTCTCTATAACAGAAGTTCACAAGAATCTTATTAGAAATTTCAAAGACAATACTGACATTATTGTTGGTGAAAGAATTATTTTTGATTCAGATAAATATATTCCAGAAACTTTATATGGTTCAGTCGCGTCATACGAAGAATTAGTAGGTCATTTATATGAGTTTTGTCTCAATCTTTTTGAAGCTTCAATATACTCAAAGGTTATATTGATTGAGGAACGTAGCAAAGATGTTTTATTAAGACAAAGCTTTGCTGTATCTACTGATGGTATAGACGTAGGTAGAGGGAAACTTATAAATGCTTTCTGCCGAAATATCTCTTCAGTCAACTGGGGAGAACAGCTTGAACTAGCAGAAAGTGTAAATATACCGATAGTCCAGGAACTTCTTTATGTATTAGGTTCAGATATTAAAGCTGAAGTTAAAGATGGATTTTTCAAACTAAGCTTTGATTTTGTTCTCCTGAAGTCTCATGAAGAAGATGAAGTAGAGGCTTAATACTATGGAAGAAACTGAAGTAAAAAACACAGAAGTAGTTGAAAAGAAAACTGAAGATAAAGTTCCATTTAGTATTTGGATGGTTCTAATCTCTATATTTCTAGGCAAGGTTTGTGCCGGTGCAGCATCTGTAGTGTTTCCTGTAACACTCAAGAACATAGGCACCTTATCAAATGCAATGATAGGTGCAATTCTTTCAGCCGAAACTTTTTCTATTATAGTATTAAGTCCCATTATTGGTAATATAATAGGTAAACTTGGTGTATTAGGTTCCGTTATTTGTGGTTCATTTGGTAGAATTGCCATTGCGATTCCATTAATATATACAGATAATCCATATGCTTGGATAGCAGGCATATTTATATACGGAATCAGTTCAAACCTTATTGGAATTGCCTATCAGACATGGATTGGTTCAGCAAATCTTAAAAGTAAACGCGGCTATGTTATGGCCTGGTATCTTGGTGGTATGAGTTCTGGTCTGGCATTAGGTCCTGTTTTACTGAACTGGTTTGGTGGTGAAAGTGCAAGAGCCCTTGGTTTTTATCTTGTAGCTGGTCTTTCACTATCATCATTAATACCAGTATTGTTCCTATTAAAATGTAAACCTCCATTTAAAGCTGGTTCAAAACCAAGAATCATGTTCATTATAAAGAACGGCAAAAAAGTCATGCTCGGTGCCTTCATGGGTGGTGTAATACTTTGGGGTATACCAGCATTCATTACTTTGTATGGTATTTCTGCAGGAATGACTCAAGGTCAGGCTGCTATACTACTGACTATGTTCCAATTTGGCGGCTTTGTTTCCGGTCCGTTAATTTCTTGGTTATCAGATAAATTCAATGATCGACACAATGTTGTTATTCTGAGTTTCTTCGGTAGCTTATTATGTTCATTCTTCCTATCTATTGCTATTAAGAATGTAATATTTGCTTACATATTGTTATTCATATGGGGTGGTGCAGTTCAGGGAGTTTACTCAGGCTGTATGACACTTCTTGGTGATATATTCAGAAGAGAAGACCAGATGTCAGCCAGTGTTGCCTTCACACAGGTAAAAGCCATAGGTGGACTTATTGGCATAGGTCTTATTGGTTTAGCAATGGACTGGGCATCCAGTGAAGGTTTAATTTATGTCATTACTGTAACTTCACTCTTATATTTCACTTTTGCTCTGTCTCAATATAGAGTTGATTAATAAATATAATATAATGTTTTCGCGATTTCTTGCACATATTGTCTGTATGGAGGTATTCCTATGCAAGAGTATGATAGCTATTCTGTAAATCAAAAGAAAATTTCAACTGCTAGAAAATACATAATAAATCCAGCATTGGAAGGAATTTTTGTTGGTATTTTCGCTCTGATATTAACCTTTATAACTTCTTATTTTATATATATAAGCAGTTTAAATGTATTAAAAGCAGAAATAAGAATAGGGCTTTTAAGAACAGTAAAAGGAATTGCTTCATTAATTGACGGCGATGATATTTCCTTTATTAACAAAGCAGAAGATTTTAATGATCCAAAATATCAGAAAGTATACAAACAATTACAAAAGGTCAGAATAGGTACATCTCTTTCTTACATCTTCATTACAAAAGTAATAGACAGAAAGGTTTATTTTTTATTTGACCCTGTTTCAGTTGATGCAGAAGGGAAACCGATTTTTTCTGATGCTCAAAGCCAAATTCCTTCGATGCCTATGACATTATATAATGATGCAGATAAATTTGTTTATCGCTCTTATGTAGATGAAGAAGCATTAGTTGCCGATGAACCTCACATAGATAAATGGGGGCATCTATACAGTGCTTATGCTCCCATTTATGACAGCAATCATAAACAGGTTGGAACTCTTGGAGTTGATTTGAGTATAGAAGAAATGCTCAAACGTTGCATTCCTATGGAAGATGCTACAAAGAGAGCCTTTATTGTCTCTGTTTCATTGGCATTACTATTAGGCACTTTAATCTGGTTCCTAAGAAGATTCACATTGAAACTGAACGAAAGCAGACAATCTATTTATAAAAATTATTTAATTGCCCAAAAATTTGCAGATCAAACTTCTACTTCCATAGGAAAACAATTCCAAAGAACGTCTGAAATATTGAAGCATAACGCAAAACGATTGAAGGCTCTTTCTGTTAATAGCGATAAGGAGCAGTTAGTAAAACTTCTAAACAATGAGCAAGAAAATCTTGAAAAGTTTGCTGATAAGCTCTTAACTCTAGGAAATCTCAAGTTTTCAGCTAGAAAAAATGAATTATCTAATTTCTCAATTGTAGAAATTAACAAAACTCTCATTAATAATTTTATAAATTATTCTTTAAACAATAATTTAGACAAGAGAATTTCTTTCTCTTCCAATGAAGATATACCAGCAGTTCTTTATGGTGCTGCTATGTCTTATGAAGAATTAATAGGACATCTTTATGAATTCTTTCTTAGATTTTTTGAGAAGGAAATTACATCAACAGTTGTCATGTTAGATGAAAGAAGCAATGATATCCTATTAAAACAAAATTTTAATGTTTCCTTAGAAAACTTACCTGATGAAAAATTAAAGATTGTTGACAGCTTCAGAGAAAATATTTCTGGTATAAGCTGGACAGAACAGTTACACCTGCTTGAATTCATCAATATACCTATCATTCAGGAATTGTTATATATGATTGATTCCAATATTGAAATAACAATAGAAAACAATAATTTTAATCTACAGTTTGAATTTGTTTTATTAAAATCAAACGAAGAATGAAATATTTTCATAAAAAGGTTGTTTATTTTTTCGACGTATGGTTATAATAAATCATCGTGTTGTTTCTTTAAATTTAATTATGATGAATTGGAGATTGGAATGAGTAACGCAGAAAAAGTTCGTGAACTGGCAAAGAAGTATCGTATGTACACAGCTGAAAATTTGGCTAAATTGGTCAAGATTCCTTCTGAAAGCATGAAGGAAGGCGATGTTCAGCACGAAGTCGAAAGACAGATGAAAGAAGCCGGTTTTGACGAAGTAATCATCGACGGTCTCGGCAATGTTATCGGCCGTATCGGCAATGGTAAGACAGTTTTGGCTATCGACGGTCATGTTGATACTGTAGGCGTTGGTAACATGGATAACTGGACTGAATTTGGTCCATTTGATGGAAAGATCCAGCCAAGCGTTCTTAAAGACCGCAATGGTGGCAAGCCAACTGAATGTGTTTGTGGCCGTGGTTCTGTAGACCAGGAAGGTGGTATCGTAACCGCTATTACTGCTGGTAGAATCCTCAAAGAAATGGGCTTCGCTGAAAAAGAAGACGTTACTTATTATGTTGTAAGTTCAGTAATGGAAGAAGACTGTGACGGTCTCTGCTGGAACTACATTATTGAAGAAGATGTTAAGAAGGGTCTCATTAAGAAACCTGATTTCGTAATCTCTACTGAACCAACTAACCTCAATGTATATCGCGGTCACCGCGGCAGAATGGAAATCGGCGTTGATTTCCACGGTCTCTCTTGCCATGGTTCTGCTCCAGAACGCGGCGTAAATGCTGCTTATATGGCTTCTAAGTTCGCTCTCGAAATTGAAAAACTCAATGAAAGATTACAGCCAGACGAAGATAATTTCCTCGGCAAAGGCACTGTAACAATTTCTGAATTCAAGTCTGGCAGCCCATCACTTTGTGCTGTAGCTGACTTTGTTCACATTCACCTCGACAGACGTATGACCTGGGGCGAAACAAAAGAATCCTGCTGCGCAGAAGTTGAAGATTGTCTCAAGAGAGCAGGCATCAAGGTTGGTAATGAAGTCGGCGATGCTAAGATTACCGTTCTCCATTATGACGAAGTTGCTTGGACTGGCACTAAGTATGGTATGGAAAAGTACTTCCCAACCTGGAAGCTTCCAGAATCAGAACATGTTGTTCAGACAGGCGTAAAGGCTTATACTGAACTCTTCGGTAAGGCTCCAAAGGTTGACAAATGGACATTCTCTACAAACGGCGTTACCATCAATGGTATCCACAAGATTCCAATGATCGGTTTCGGTCCTGGTAATGAAGTTCTCGCTCACTTCCCGAATGAAAAATGCGCTGTTGATGACCTTGAAATCGCTTCTGCATTCTATGCTCAGTATGCTTGGAACATTGCACACAAGTAATTAAGTAAATAGCAGAGACAGGCATTTGCCTGCCTCTGTTCTAAATTTTAAAAAGGAATTTATAAATGAATACCGAAATCAAATCACTTCTTGAAGAAATTAAGACCTACAACACCGATCTTTATCGCCATGACTTCCTTTGGACATGGGAAAAATCTGATGACGAACTTAAGATGATCCTTTCTACTGCTCGTCTTCTTATGCAGATGAGAAAAGAAAACATCTCTGCTAAGGTTTTCGATTCAGGTCTTGGTATTTCTCTCTTCAGAGACAATTCTACAAGAACAAGATTCTCCTTTGCTTCAGCTTGTAACCTTCTTGGTCTTGCTGTTCAGGACCTCGATGAAAAGAAGTCTCAGATTGCTCACGGCGAAACCGTTCGTGAAACAGCTAACATGATTTCTTTCCTTTCTGAAGTAATCGGTATCCGCGACGATATGTATCTCGGCGCTGGTAACAAATATATGCGCGAAGTTGGCGAAGCTCTTGATGACGGCTTCAAGCAGGGCGTTCTTCCACAGAGACCAGCTATCGTTAACCTCCAGTGCGATTATGACCACCCAACTCAGGTTATGGCTGACTTGGCTTGGTTGAAGGAACACTTCGGCGGCCTTGAAAACCTCAGAGGCAAAAAGATTGCTATGACTTGGGCTTATTCTCCAAGCTATGGTAAGCCATTATCAGTTCCACAGGGCGTTATTGCTCTTATGACCCGCTTCGGTATGAATGTTTCTCTTGCTCATCCAGAAGGATACACATTGATTCCTGAAATCATGGACGTTGCTAAGAACAATGCTGAAAAATCTGGTGGTAAGTTCGAAGTTGTTAAGACTATGGACGAAGCATTCAAGGATGCTGATATCGTTTATCCAAAGAGCTGGGCTCCATATGCTGTTATGCAGAAGAGAACTGAACTTCTTAAGAATAACGATCAGGACGGTCTCAAAGACCTCGAAAAGAAGTGCCTCAAGAACAATGCTAAATTCATGGATTGGGAATGCACCGAAAAGAAGATGAAGCTCACTAAGAACGGTAAGGGCCTCTATATGCATTGTCTCCCAGCCGACATCACTGATGTAAGCTGCGAACACGGTGAAGTTGCTGCTTCTGTATTCGATCGCTACAGAGTAGAAACCTACAAAGAAGCCGGCTACAAGCCATTCATCATCGCTGCAATGATGCTCACCACCAGATTCCCGAACGTTCCAGAAATGCTCGCTAATCAGATTGAAGCCGCAAGAAAGCGCATTAAATTCTAATCCAAATTAGATAAAAAAAAACCGCTTACGAAGTAAGCGGGTTTTTTATTCACAATTCACAATGCACATTTTTTTGGTTCTCTACTGCTTAACCAGTTTTTTGCTTACTCGAATTCATAATTCATAATGCATAATTAATTGTTTAGTTTCTACTCTTTATTGGATTTCTACTGCTTATAGTAAATTATTGATTTTTTATTCTAGATTAAACGGATAGTGCTCACTATATTTTCAATTAATATAGAAATTGGATGTTTTTTATATTATTAATTTAATACTTAATTTTATG
>JAZUDR010000283.1:0-18760 GCA_045639725.1 Candidatus Avigastranaerophilus sp.
AAATATTATTGAAAATCTTCCCTATTCTTTCTGTTATTCTGCAAGAGAATAATGGCGCTACCATTTTACCATCTTCTATCAAAACTGCGTTATAACGAGAACTACCAGTAAGAATACCCTTTGTAGGACTAACAATCCCAACATAATGTATATCAGGTATATAGATAACCTGACCGAGGTCTTTGGTTGCCTCAAGAATATCAGGACTATCTTTACCAGGCATTAGCACGACATTGTTAACGCAATCTAAGGAGTGACCAGTTAGTTCTTTCTTGAACTTAGCAGCAGTTGCAATGTCATACATTACGCCTTTGAAAATGCCGTTTTCAACAAGAGGAAATTTTTTTCTGGAAGTGCCGGCTTCATCAAAGTTTAAACCAAAAACCAAATCACTATCAGGATTATCATATAAAGAGATAAAATCCTGAGCAATTTTATCTCCTATCTTATTATTGCAAAGCCATGAAATTTTATCTTCAAATGCCTGTCCATTGAACGCTATTACTGTAGAAGCAAATAATAATTCGGATATAGCGCCTGGTCCAAAAGCTACAGTATAAGAACCAGGTTTTACTTTATAACCTTCATTATTTTCATATACGGGCAACAAGCTATTAAAATAGTTTATAGCATCTTCGGCTTTAAAGTCTTTCAATCTCCACCCAGATAATGCGCTTTTCAATTCCCACTTCTTAGTTGGATGCTGAAGAACCATGATAAACTGCTGGTCAGTTCCTAAATGCCATGCTTCATGTTTATTTTTTGTGGAAATCAGGAATCTTTCAACAGAACCACTGGACCATGAACCAGAATAAGAATATTTCTTACCAACTGTTTCAATGACCTTCTTAAAGAAGTTTACTTTATACTCAGAATCAAGGTTTTCTAACTCAGGATCAAATTGATTAGATTTTTCAATATCTTCAGTAGGACCAGATTGAAATTGAGTATAATTGCTTTCAAAAGCATTCTTAGCTTTTTCAATAGCAATATTTAATGCTTTTTCAACATATTCAGGGGAAGTAATAGAACCCATCTGAGTATGATAACCACTTTTGTTACCGTTAATAACTTCAATACATAATCTGCTTAAATGCTCAGAAGTATTTAAAGAAACGGAACTATTACCAATTCTCATTAAGTGGCTTTTTTCTATATGAAGATCAAAAGAAGCATTAATACCATTAGCGGCTGCTTTGTCTCTTATAATTCTGATGTAATCAAAAGCTTCGCAATTTCTGATGGTCATTTCATTTCTCCTGTAATTACATTATCAACCTTAAAAACAGGAACACCATGACCTAATTCTAAACTTTGATTTGGCTCGCCTTTTCCGCAGTTATCAACCTGCCATAGCTGCCATGTTGATTTATCACCAACTGCTGATACATTATTATAAAAATCTAAGGTATGTCCTTGATAGCTTGGATTACGTAACATTCTAGTCTTAACACCATTTTTAACTTCCCAAGCTACTTCACAGGCAAAATGGAAATGTTCTCTATTTGAGCCAATAGACCATGATAGCGGTGTATCAACGATAATACCGTCTTCGGTAGAAGCAATGATATCTTCCATAGTACCATCATTGCCAGGAAGAATATTTACATTTGTCATTCTATCAATTGGTGACCTGTAAAAAGCAGTTGTTCTTGCACATCCACCACTTTTTTTGAATAGCTCAAAACCAGCTTTCTGATTAGCTTCAGAAATCATGGCTCTAGAACTTAATGCATTAACTAATATTCCTTTATCTATTAAAAGATAATTGCCTTCTGGTGAACCTTCATCATCAAAGCCAAAACTACCTGGAGAATTTTTGAAGTCACCACCGGCAGATACATTAAGTTTTTCAGAACCATAACGAAGCTTTCCAAAAGAATCAAGATTAACAAATGAACCACCAGCATATGAAAGCTCATAGCCAAGAATTCTATCTAATTCCAAAGGATGGCCTATTGTTTCGTGAACCTGAAGGAAACCCTGACCTGGTGTAATAATTACTGATCTCTTTCCAAATTCAAGTTCGTCAGCTTTTATCAGTTCTTTCATTTCATATTTCAATCTACCAGCATGAGAAGAGAACAAATCAGGATTAGTTAGCATTTCATAACCACGAGTAGGATTTCCGTTTGAAAACAAATCGTGACTTCTTCTCTGAGACTGACCGTCTTTATCGATAGCACAAATTTCCATGTGTCCAAAGACGTCTCTCATATTCTTTACAGTTTCTGTACCTTCACTGTTGAAGAAATAAACAGAACTTCGCTGGAATTGAGCTCTTATCATTCTCTTTGCTATCCAGCTTTCATTAAGTTCATTATCAATTGATCTAAGAAAATCTAATTTTTCTTTTAAAGGAACATCAAAATAATCTATCTCAATTGGAGAACGATAAGAATCACAATGAGCTTGTAATTTGCCCATGTCTAGTCTTATATTTACGAGTTTTGAAGCAGTTTCTGCATTGTTTCTAGCTAAGTCAAAACAGTTATCAATATCATTGTTATCACTAGTTGCAGCAAAACCCCAGGCTCCGCCCCATAATACTCTTACACCAATACCACTTTCGTATACAGTTCTGTTAGTTTCAAGATTACCATCGTCAAGAAGTAATTCTTCAAGGTCATCGCAAGTATAATATCTAACATCAACGTATTCAGCGCCATTCTGTGATAATTTTTGTATATTATTTATTATAAGTGCTTTTAGTTCGGCTGAAAGCGTCATTCTACAAGGCCCCTTTTATCTATATTATTATTTATTCCCTTCCAGTTCAGCCAAACGCTTATCTAGTTCTGTATTGGCAACCTTCAGATTTTCCATTAATTTATAAGTATTGATAGCTGAAGAAATATTGCGTGCAATTACAGTCAGCAATTCACCATCGAAATCTTCAGGCTCTTCATTATGGAACCTGCTTCCCAATATTAATAATCCATGATTATTATCATCGGTCTTCAATGCATAAACATGCGTAATTCCATCATTCTTAAATGCATCATTGAAGTTACTTACTTCTTCTTTGATAATTTCAGTAACAACACAGTCAGATTTTGCAGCTATTTTTTCTAAAGTCTTAGGAGAGAGTTCTATCATTGGAAGTTTTGCATTTGCTCTAAGTTTTATATCCACAAAGCATGAAAGCTTCTTACTTTCTTCTTCAAAAGTATAAATAGCGCCTCTTGAAACACCTAATGTACCAAGCAATATTCTAAGCATTGAACGCAAACCAGACTGCAGGTTTTTGCTTTGGCACAAAAAAGAACTCAAATCTATGAAACTACCAAGGATATATCTAAGGCGTTCAAATCTCTTCTGTTCTTTTGCTATTAATGATTCATTCGCTTCAAAAACTGGTAATTTTTTCTTTACCAGATGGATTAATGTACCAGATGGAGGCATTGAAGAAATTTCCGCGCCGTCCATGAGTTTTTCCATAAGCATAAGTCCCCATCCTCTTTTATAGGAAGACTTAAGTTTTTTACGGATGTCTGGTTTTTCAACTACTGTTGGGTCAAATCCCTTTCCATAGTCTCTGATATTTATTTCAATAGCATCATTGGCATATGTCAGTGTACAATGAATATCATTATGTTCGGCATTCGGTAAGTCTTTTGGTGCATGTTCCTTAGCATTAATAATAGCTTCAATAAATGCTAATCGCATTTCATCAATCGTTTCAGAACTAAATCCAAATTTACGCGCAAACAAATCAAGATATTCACAGGCTTCTAATTCAGAATCCTTTTCGTTTGCTATTTTAAAGAAAATATGTGATACCGATGACAAGAGGAACCTCCTAAACCACTAGGGTCATTACTGCAGTATTTTTAGTTTATATTTTACTTATAATTGTGTCAAGAATAATTCAAATAGTTAATAAAATTTAATCAATTTCCGATGTACCTTTCTGAATTTACATTTTAGAGGGATAATCATGGATGAAATACCAATAGCAAATAACAATCCGGTGGTTATAAAAGCAGAAACACCTGCAGTGAAAGCTAAACCAAAGAAAAAATCGCATCTTATAGAAACATTGAAGAATTTTGTCTTTATGTTTCCATTGGCTTGCATAATATTCTACCAATTATACCACTTAGGTTATAATTTTGGGGAATTCATAACGTTTCCTCCAATGAGCGTTATTTCGTATATCTTCATAGGAAGTATACTTTTAATGCTTTTAGCTATTCAGATTATGATGCGCTCTATCATATATTCTGTAGCAGCTTCGATATTATTCTTGTTTGGAATATTTTCGGCATGGTTTGGCGATGTATATGGACCTATAACAAGTAACCTCTCTAGTGTAATAGATATCGTACAATCAGCCTGGACTAGAAAAAACATTCCTTTTGAACTCTTAGTAACAGGTTCAATGACAGGTATCCTTGCTGCACTAGTTTTCATTGAATTTCTTACCGCTTTATTAGTGAAATCATTCTTTGAAATGATTTTTGGTAAGGAATGGGGAGACGGCAGATGGATGGGTTATGTAGGTGCTATTGCCTTAATTCTCGGTCTACAAATTAGCTTCAATTCATATAATAAGTATTCAAATAACAATGCTGAACAACTGATTTGGCAAGCATACCAGAAATATGCCCCCATGGATAAATTCGTTACTAGAACACCTGGTAATGTAACATTTGATGAAAATTATATCTGGGTAAATAATGGAAAAGATATGCGAGCTTATAACAAAACAGACGGGAAAGAAGTTGGGAAAACTATGGTTGAGTCTGCTGTTGTTAGCAAAGGTATAGAAAAAGCATTTGCTCCAGTTGTAGCAACTAATAATAAATTCATCTGCTATACAAATAATCTTGGTGCTATTTCATGGGAAAATCAATATCCAGAAATTACAGCTTCTGACACTGAATATACAAACACAGATTCTACAGAAATCAATAATCTACTAGTCCCTCTAACATTCAAATTTATCTCTGAAGGTAAATACTTATTAGCTTTTTTTGATTATGGGAAGTTAGCAGTATACGATGTTGAGAATGGTGAAGAACTTTGGGTTAACACAATAGATCAACCTTCAAAGGTCTCTAGAATGCTCCCAGACAAGTATCTTGATGATATTTCTTTCTTAGAAAATAACGGAAAATTAATTGTAGCATGTCAGAATGGTTATATTAAATCTGTTGATATCAAGAAAGGTACAATCGATTGGGAATATCAGCATACTGTATCAAAAATCGGCGGCAGAGCACAACGTGGATTATTGACTAATAATGGAGAAAACTTCGTAGCAACTTTCAAAACAGGTGAAATCGTAACTTTAAGCTATAAAGACGGTCACCTTATACATAAAGCTTTCAATGAAAGCTTTACAAGCAAAAAACCTGTATGGATTAATGAACGAAAAGCTCATTTCTTAACAGAAGAAGGTCTTTATTATTCAGTTGAACTGGATGGTGGGAATATCGAAAACAGATTAAATGCTCTACCTAACAAGGCTGACATTTACCCAGTAGTGTTTAACAATGAAAAAGGTATTTATGCTCACAGAGAAAAAATCTATGCTGTAAATCCAGACTCTGGAGTAACTAAACAAATATTCAAGTGTAAAAATAGAACATTTGTAACAGAACCTGTTTTTGATGATAAAGTAATGTATATTGGTACAGCAGACGGTTGGGTTTTCTGTATGCATTATGGCAGCGAAAATCTCAAATGGTCATGTCATATCAATGGAGAGCTAACGGAAGACTCATTAAAGCTCGATGGCGATAAACTCATAGTAAAGACTAAATCTGATTCAGTATTTGTTTTAAGAAAAGGATTTAATCAGTAAGCAATAAAAAAGGCCACATAATAATGTGGCCTTTTTTATTGCTTTTTTATTTGTTTAGTCTTTTGCTTAATTGCTTTTCACAATACGCAATTCTTTCATCAGCAAGCTTCTTCATTGTATCATCTGGATTAAATTCCAGGAATTTTTTGTAATACATTAGAGCATCATCAAAATCACCTATGAATCCATATACTGATGCTAAGTTATAATAAGGATCAGCAAAGTCTGATTCAAATAGAATAGCCTTTTTATAGTATTCTATGGCGTCTTTATTTTTGTCTAGTTGATAATACGCAATACCAAGATTATTACATATCTTTCCGGAACGAGGAGCTATTTTTAATGCTTCCTTCCAGGATTCTAATGCGTCTTCTATTCTACCGAGCTTAAACTGACAATTGCCTATATTATTTATGATTTCAGCATTCTTAGGTGCTTTTTTACTGGCTGCTTTATTCTTATCAAGAGCTTCAGAATATTTCCTTTTTTCATATAGCTTTATTGCTTGATTATAAAGCTCTTCTGCTGTGCCAGATTCTTCAACAACATCAGGAATATTTTTCTTATCAACAGGTTTTACTAATGGTTTTTCAGATTGCAGAGCAGACTTTGCAGGCTTATTAGTTTCCGCAGACTGCTTTTTAGAATTATCGTTAGCTTTATCGGCTTTTGATACTACTTTTGAGTTGACTTCTTCTTTTTTTTCTGGTTCTTTGTCGTCCAGATTTACTTTATTTTCTTCAGCATCCTTATTAGTTGCTTCAATTAGAGTTTTATAAATCCAGCCTTCTGTATTATCTTTAAAAATTACCTTTAGCCAATTCTGTTGTTCAAATTTAATTGTATAAGTATCACCTCTTAACTTTTTACCAACAATCTGTGAATTGAACTTAGGTTCAGCACGTAAGTTAATATAACTTCCTCTTACAATACCTTCTGTTTCTTTATTCGCAGCATTAACTGGTAAATTTAAGCTAAGAGCAGATGCTATAGCTAAGATAACTGATAATTTTTCTAAAGGCTTTTTCATTTTATTTACTCTTTTTTGATTTGTTTGAAGAATTCTTCTTGTAATTTGATTCTTCATCTTCCTTCTTTTCTTCAATCTGGTCTTTCTTAAATTGAATGTTTAAAGGAATATCCACAAGAATATCTTCATTCCCATCAAGTTCTGAAGGTGCCAAAGGATCCTTTGGATCAGAAATAATTTTAATTAGTTCAAGACTAACATGGTCTGGACAATATCCCGGTTCATCCTGTTCATATCCACAATCAGGACAACGATAAATGTCTGGCATATAATCTCTTGCCAATTCATTATCCATCAATAATTCAGTATCTTCTTTCTTTTCTTCGACATCGTCTTTCTTTTCAGACTTCTTCGATTCTTTTTTATTCTTTTTGCTGTTTCTCTTAGAAGCAGCAGAAGCAGAATACTTTTCTCTGAAATCAGACCCTGAATTATCTAAAATTGAAAACCCTGCACCACAGAAGGATAACAGGGTTAATATTGCTATATATCTGAATTTAACCAATTCAAAACCTAATTATTCGTTATCCTGAATAATCTGCATTACTGCAGCTACGTCTTTTGCTTCCATCAAAGAATTTCTGAAGTCTTCACTTCTGAGAAGTCTAGAAATGTTAGCAAGAAGCTTAAGGTATGGACCACCAGCAGATACTGGAGCCAAAAGCAAGAATACCAAGTGAACAGGTTCAGAATCCATAGACTTAAAATCAAAACCCTTTTCACTTCTAAAGAAAGCTACGGTTAAATCTTTAATTGCACTTGAACGAGCATGTGGCATTGCAATACCATTACCAACGCCTGTTGTTCCTAATTTTTCACGTTCAAGAAGAGCATCTTTAAGAGCATTTGCTTCTTTGATTGTTCCAGTCTTTTCTAATGAATTTATAAATTTTTCAATAGCATCTTCTTTATTTGCTGCTTCGAAATTAAGGAAAACCATATTTTCCTTTAATACGTCAACTAATTGCATTTATATGCCCTCCGGTGAGTGTCATTAAATTGATTATAGAAAAACTTCAAAAGAAATTCAACCATTTTTTAACATTACTTAATAATTTTTCTATTTTAGTGACAATAAGACTCGAACAACCGTATCTTTTCTGACAATTCTTAAAACAGTACTGTTTTTCTTATTAAGTTGCTTAAGCGCATTATCAAAGGATTTTTCATTTAAAGTAGTAATTTTATCAATAGAAAGTATTACATCACCTTTCTTTAAACCAATCTCATATGCAGGAGAGCCATTTACAACATCAGTTACAACACATCCCTGGTCAATATAAAGATTGTACTTCTCTATAAGTTCATCATCTACAGTTTTAACTGCGATACCGAGAACATTTTGAGAAGCTTTTGTTTCTTTAAATTTAATTGTGATTTCAGAAAGCTTTCCCTTTCTGTAAATTTTTAATCTGCATTTTTGCCCTATTGAAAACTTATCTAATTTACTATTGAAAGAAGAAACATCATTTACCTCCTGTCCATCGACAGAAACTATGATATCACTTGGCACGAGTCCGCTTTCTGCAGCACTGGAATCTTCTTCCACTGAAGAAATGAGAAGCCCCTTCATTGGAACATCAAAATAATCAGCAAGTTCTTTAGTAACAGTCTGTAGAGTTATACCTATTGATACTTTTTTTACTTTTCCGTATTTAATAAGGTCACCAACAATTCGTTTTGCTCTGTTGACAGGGATTGCAAAACCAATACCCTGCCCTGATGGCATAATCGCAGTGTTGATTCCAATTAATTCACCTTTTGAATTAATCAATGCTCCACCAGAATTTCCAGGATTAATAGATGCATCTGTCTGAATTAAACCTGTATAATTTGTGTTTTTATCAACAGCTAAGTCTCTTTTTATAGCAGATACAACCCCCGCTGTAACAGTGCTCCCGAGACCAAAAGGATTGCCGATAGCTATTACCCATTCCCCAACCCTTACATTTTCAGAATCTCCCATCTGAATGAAGGTTAGCTCTTCTTTTGTATCAAGCTTTAAAACAGCTAAATCATTAGTCTTATCTTTTCCTATAATCTTAGCCTTAAATGTTTTGCCGTCTACAAATTTTACATTAATTTCATCTGCAGATGATATGACATGTTCATTAGTTAAAAGATAGCCGTCTTTACTTATAACAACTCCGGAACCACTTCCTTTTTGAGGAATAACATTATTGTAACCTCTGAAATCATCTTCAAACAAATGACTGAAAAATCTATCAAAAAAAGGATCACCAGAACCAAAGCTTCTTGTTCTGACGTAATGAACTGATTCAATCGCTACAACAGAAGGACTTACCTGTTCAGAGATATCGGCAATTAATGATGTTCCAAATAATTCTGCAGGCGCAGCGAATAAAGTACTAACTCCTATTGTAATGAAAAAGATTGTAAAGAATATTCTTTTCATCTGTCTGTTACCAGTCTTATATCTAAGTTATTATTATGAATGCGCTTGTTTTCTGGATGTTGTTTATTAAATTCATCAAGTTTGGCTAAGAATTCTTTGACTTCTTCGGGTGATACCTTTTCAAGTCCTTCCTTATTGATTGGAACAAAAGTTTTTTCGACATTTGCTGAAGCAAACTTTGCTGATTTCTTTTCTAACTCTTCAGTATTGCTGTTTGAATTCAAATTTACCATGCAGATAAGCATTATCACACAAGCAATCGGAGCTATAATTTCAATAGGTTTAAGTAAGAACATAGATAGTTTTTCTAGGAAGTTCTGCTCTTCCATATTTGAAGAATCTTTATCCTTATATGTATTCACCAAAATTTCATGAAGATTGTCAGGATATTCTGGTTCCGCAAGATTATTCAAAACGAATTGAACCCTGTCATCAAATTTTTTATCAAAAGAACAGTCGCTACAATGTTTAGCGTGTTCTTCTGCTTCTGCGACAGTTTTCTCATCTCTTTCCAAAGAATCAAGATATAGCTTGCATCTATTCATTTAGAACTCCTTCATCAATGGTTCAAGTTTATCATGCAGAATTCTTCTTCCACGATTTAAACGAGATTTAACAGTTCCAACCGGTATTTCCAGAATTTCACTTATTTTTTCCATGGGTAAGCCTTCAATATCCTTTAAGATCACAGGAATCCTATATACTTCAGGTATCTTTGTAATATTCTCTCTAACAACATTTTGAGTCAGATTACGCTCTATACTCATTATTGTTAAATCTTCAGGGGTTGGTTGGGAAAGATTATTCCACCAATCTACAAGATTTTGAAGCAATCCGTTTTTTTCCTTTTTATTCTTTTCAGACATTGTAATGCAGGTATTAGAAGCAATTCTATATATCCAGGTTTTCAATGAGGACTTACCTTCAAATTTCTCAATATTACGATAGATTTTAATAAATACCTCCTGTGAGGCATCAAGTGCATCATTCTCATTGTTAAAGAATCTGTGACAAATCCTATAGACAACCTTTTCGTATTGAGATACAAGTTTGTCAAAGGCTGTTTTATCACCTTTTTTTAAAGCATTCACAATGAGACTTTCATTCTCGTCTATCATATAAATATTAGACCTTAAAAAAATAAAAAGGTTCCAACTTTTACCAATGCAAAAATGGAACTTTTCTTCTTAACGTTGTTGTTTGGCCTTCATGAATGCCAACCTGGAAAATTTCTTCATGAAATTTTTTATTTTTCCATAAAAAACCGTTTGAATATAATCTTATTGAAATAAAGTAATATCCAGTTCTTAAACTTGTTATTGGAAAATCAAAATAACGACCCTTTGAGCTTTCAAATACTTTTACATCATTAACATCAAGTCTTGAAATCATATTGTGCCCAAGCCATAATTCAGCACGATCGGCTTTCTGTGAAATTACTTTTTCATTTAAAGCATCAATAGTTTCTATGATTACATGTAGGTTACCAAAACCTCCTACAGGTCTCGGCAAAATAAATGGCGTTTCTATCTTTTCACCATCAAGAAAGCCAGGAGTTTTAATACTGTTTTTATATTCTTCTGGTTCTTCTAAGCCAAAGATAGATTCAGATTCTAATAAATTTTGCTGGCCTAAGCATATAACTTCGTTTGCAAAGAATACTAATATTGATAATAATATAAGTTTTAAATGCTTATAAATTTGCATTTTTTGAAGTTACATTCAATGAAGAACGTTCTGCAGGGCCTGTTATAAATAAAGTCTTATCTGTTAACAGATCTATTTCAATACGTTCTGACACATGTCTGCCTTTTTCGTTAGTAATCAATTTTATAACCGGTCTTATAACCGCCTGAGGATTATTTCTTAAAACAAGAGCAATTGAACCGTTATTCATTTTTACTAAGCTTCCGGCAGGATAAATAGAAAACTTTCTAATAAAAGTATTAAGAATATGTGGGTCAAAGTGTTTATCCATACCTGCTACGAGAATTTTCATAGCATCATACGGTTGCATGGCAACTCGGTATGGTCTGTCTGTTGTCAATGCGTCATATACGTCTGCTACAGCACAGATTCTTCCGAATAAGCTAATTGTTTCTTTACTTATTCTATTTGGATATCCAGAACCATCAAATTTTTCATGATGTTCTAATGCAATTCTCTTAGCTCTTTCAGAAATTCCCTTAGAGCGTTGCAGAATTTCATAACCCTTCATTGGATGAGATTTCATCTGGGCAAATTCTTCATCTGTTAACTTGCCATTCTTATTAAGAATCTCAAGTGGAATATTGATTTTACCAACATCGTGAAGCATACACCCCATACCTAAGTCTTCCAAATCGGCTTTATCAAGACCTAAGGCTTCACCAATAAATAAACTGATAGTAGAAACATTTATGTTATGAGTAAAAGTATAATCGTCGAAGGATTTAATATCCATCAGGTTCATGATGGCATCTGGAGCAGAAAGAACATCTTCAACAAGTGTCTTTGAAACTTCGTTTGTAGAAGCAGTATCAATACTATGACCATTCTTAACGTTATGTATTACGTCAGATACAGCTTTAAAAGCAACAACCTGAGTCTTTTTGTTAACAATTACTTTTTCGCCCGAAGTAATGCTTTTCATTTCTGGGAACTTCTCAAAAAGAAGATCCATATCCATTGCTATACCAGAAATGTTTTCAGAGTCATTAATATCAATAATCTGAAACTCTTTTACAATGTATTCTTTATTATCTTTGGTGCGTAAATATAAGTCACGGCGAATCATTAAAGCTTCAACATCATATTCGAGCTTTAAACCTTTAAAATAAAAATGAGATGGCATTTGTTTGCCAGCTATTTTATCGCCAAGTTTCCAAATAAACTCTTTACAGGTGCCAATATAGCTATATCCTGTAAAAATATTAACATCGCCTAATATACAAGAATTCATAAATTTTCTACTTTCAGTAGCATGTAATATACACTGTTGTTGTTAAATCGTCAAGGATGTTTAAAGATTATACAGTTTGTAAAGAATTGTATATTTTTTAATCTAAAAAAGGCAATTTATACCCTATTTTTTTGGCATATAAATTGCTCTTATGTCTTTGGTTCTCGTAAATGACATAATAGGAGTTTTTATCATGACATCTGAAAAGAACTATAGAAACTACTTTGTTCCAGTTTTAGAATAAAGTAAGCAAAAAAAAAGCGCAGTCGAGAGAGCTGCGCTTTTTTTTATATTAATCTTCTGAAGGAGCAATATTGGTGGATTTAAAACTTGTTTGTTCTATTTCCTTTTCTAATCTATTGCTAAAGCTGACATCTTCATCTGTTATTTTTTCAACAGGTTTTTCTGTGCTAGAAGTTGTATTTGAATTTCCGTTAATCTGATTAACCATATTTTCTCTTTGAGAACCATCGGCTGTATCTCTAATCTGTTCCAGATCTGGTTTATCAGGAATTTTTATAACAGTACCATTATGAATAGTTCTTGGGTTTGTAATATTGTTAACTTCAGCAAGAATAGTGTATAAAGAACCATCGCCGTAGTATTTTACAGCCAAAGCCCATAAAGTATCACCACTGACAATTGTATGTGTAGTCATAGCAGAAGCTGTACCAGCAAAAGCCATTGTTGCCAAAAGAGCTAATAATAGTTTTCTCATAACATTTCTCCTTTATTAAATTTCATGAGTTTTATACCAATATTTTTCTTCACTAGTCATGGATTCTTTGTAGAATCTAGGATAAAGAACAGCCTGCAATTCGATTTCATTTGCCTTAGAACTTGTACTTCGTTTATCAAATTTCTGTTCGTTATCAACTACTATTGTAACGGTAATATATTTATTACCCTTCGCCTCTTCTGAAGGAACCACTGTGAAATTTCTAACCAGTGCCTTGTTAACATTTCTAGTGCTTCCATCAATTTCTCTTGTCAATTCTGTTCCAGAATACTTATAAATTACTTTCTTTCTTTTCCCTGCATCACTAGTGGTATAGAAAGAAAATACCCCATTTTCTATTATCGGTTCTTCATCTTCATTAACAGGAACAACAGCACATCTGACATCACTCTTTAATCTTTCTAAAATAATACTGGCAGAACGCAGGTTCGTCATCTTATTTGAAGTTTTAAAGAATTGATTGAATGTACCAGAAAATACTTTATATACAACTCCTAATATGAGACTGCATAGCACTACAGCAATCATGATTTCTACTAATGTAAATGCTTTGCGTTTCATATTCAATCCATTATTATAGAATAGATAGTCACATCATCTTCGCCTTTCCCAGACATCTTGGGAAAGGTAACTTTTACAGTAACCATATATGATGGAACCTTTTTTCTATTTGCAATAATATCCTTAATAAATTCTACTATGCCTCTAGTATCATATTTTTCTATTATAACAGATCTATTAAAAGGTTCTTGAACACTTGGAGGAGCTGTCAGGTCTAGTTTGCTAGAGAAGAAATTTTGAATCTCAGTGTCATTTTTCAATTCGAATTTCTTATCATCGGTGGCAGAGTTAATCTGGTAATATTTTAAATCCTTGCAGAAATTGATTAAATCAGAAGCATAGTTGGTAGCAATGTTTTCTTGAATGTTATTAACAGTTGTAGCACTGCCCTGTCTGAAAAGATTATAAATTGGGAGAAAACCAAATGATAAGATAACAAGTGCTATCAATATCTCAATCATCGAGAAACCCAATTTTCTTTTCATTCAATATAACCCTTACATACCACCAAGTTGCGAATCTTCAAATGGTGAATGACTTTCTTCAACATCTTCGCCTTCACCTGAGATGTCTAATATAGTAATATCACCAGTTCCACTAGTAGTCAAAGATTCTTCTTCAACAATTACAGATTCAATGTGCAAAACTTCAGGACTCCTGGAAGCAACCACTTCTTCCTTTTCAACCTGAACAGGCTTTTCTTCAATAACAGCCTTAGGCTTTTCAGGAATTACACTAATTGCATTCTCAACTTCTGGTTTTAAAAGAATACCTTTTTCTTTAGTGATATTAATCTTCTGACCATTAACATTGACTTTTATGGGGTTACCATTAACAAGTGTTATATTAGCATTGCAGTTATCAAAAACAAGTTCCATTAAATTTTCATCAAATTTAATTTCAGTTTTACCTTCAACTACCAAAGAATAGTTCTTGCTGTTTGAAACTACATTTACCAGAAAATCACCATCAATCTTTTTAATGGTCATTGGTTCCAGATTAAATGCTTTATTTCCTTCTGCCTTCACTGAGTCTACAAAGGATTCTGAATTATTAGTAAAAACAGAAACCTTGAAAACCTTGCCTTGATATATTACAGGATTTTCGGTCTTTGTTGTTCCACTGAAAAGCATAAAGAGAACTATTGCCATTGCGAAAGCAGGAACCAGCAGTCTGACAAGCCAGTTAGACCAGACTGATGTATTAGATGATTTCTTGCAATGCTTCGGCTCTGCTTTGACAGCAGTCATTATCTTACTGCTGATTTCATGTTTAGCAAAACTGTTGTTTACTTTATTTCTAAGTAAAGCTTCGGTTTCGAGATCAGCTTGAAATTCTTTTACTTCATGCTGACAACTCTTGCATGTAGCAATGTGGCTTCTTACTACAGCTGCTTCACTGGCAGTAAGTTCGCCATCGACGAAGAGCATAAGTTGTTCTACATCAGGGCATTTCATTCTTCTAGTTCCCTTTTTTCTCTAAGATAAGTTCTGGCTTTAAAAATTCTATTCTTTACAGTCTGCAATGGAACAGATAGCATGTCAGCTATTTCCTGATACGATAATTCATTAACAACTCTGAGAATGAAAGGCGTTCTAAGGTCTTCATCCAGGCTTTTAATCATTATCGCAAGACGCTGAAATCTTTCTTTTCTGATTGCGACTTGATCTGGCTGCTGAGAATCTTCCGGCTCTTCAGCAAGAAGAACATCAGTTACCAGATCAGTTGAGGCAACGCTCCTACTATTCTTTTTTCGGTTATCAAACAATAAATTTCTAGCTATTGTTAATAACCAAGTAGAAAACTTGCGTTCACAATCATAACTAGGTAAATGCCTATATGCTTTGAGGAAGGTGTCTTGCACAACATCTTCTATCTCATAAACATCTTGATATTTACTTAATAGGAAGCTAAACACAAGCTTTTCATAGCGAGCAACAAGCACGGCAAACATTTGGACATCGCCGGCTAAGACTAGCTTAACTATTTCTCCATCTGTTTTTTCTTGCTTGTTCATAATATATACCGCTGAATTTGAAAAAAGTTTTTATTCGCCTGTGTAAATTTCTATATCCCTTGGACCTAATGTTAAACCATAGTAGTCCTTCAATTCTAACAATGAAGATTCACCTGGTTTATTGCCCCATTCGATGATGGCGCCGTCCTTAACAAGATTATCAATACGGTCTGCAGCGACACCGCCAATAATATGCATTGGTTTATCGCATCTGACACGAGAATCTGTCCCAGGACCACAGCCGGCAATAAAGAATCCATGAATAACAGGAAGTGGGCTTGCATTGGTTCCTGCAGTAGATTTAATGTTTATACCCTTCTTAGCAATCAAAGTAAGGAAGCCAAAGCTATCAGGGTCATCTGCTGAAGCACCTTCAATATATTTATTGATAATAGGTGCACTAACTGTAATTTCGCCATCACAAATTATTATTCCGCCCTTAGCTACAGTCAGTTTTTCATCAATGTTCAAATTGCCCTTAATTCTGATAATCTGATTCAGGAAGAATTCTTTCTTGTTATCATCAGTAAAGAAATGCTTCTGGATGAATTCATCCTTCATTGTAATTTCTTTTCCTTCTCCCAAGGTATAAGAAGTTCTGTCCTTCAGATATTCATCATAATCAATCAGGATATCCTGAATATTACCTGTATAGTGTATTTCTTCATCGTTACCATTGAAATAATAATCCTCAACGCAAAGGTCGTCAGGTTTATCCTTACAATAATTAGGAGCTTTTACAGCATCATTCCAGCTTAATTCTGGATTCTTGGGGGCAGCTATATTCTGTAAGCCCATCATGTATGGTTCTTCATCAGTAATCTTTGGACCAATACCGCACAGATTGCCAGTTCCGTTGTAGTAAATATTGAAAGCCTGTGATACTTTCCCTTCATAAAAATTAGAAATGAAAGCTGATCTAACAGCATCACCAAGAGTTCCTTGCTCAGCTCCACCCTTAGACAACAAATACCATACTGAAATCTGTCCGGAATATAGAGCCCAAAGGCTTGTTGCAGACATATTATTGTTTGTGTCTGTTACAACTCTAAGTGGAAAAACCTTTTTTAAATCAGAATAATATAAAGCGAAGCATCTCAAATATCGTCTTTGAACCTGACCAAAAACAAGTGTCGGAGTGCAGTGATTCGGCGTTCCAAATAAATGCATTGCACTACCGCAATTCAAATTGCCACTCATTCCCGTCTTGTTTTTATATAAGCTGGCAACTTTATTCTTAAACAGATAGTAACCTGTCATTTGGCTACCAAACTGAATATCAAGCAAACCATTATATAAACCGTAGTTAACAAATACCATGGAACAGATTCCTGAACCATTCCCTGTTACATTGTTTTTCAGCCAATCAGACCAGCTTGTAATAGATAGCCAGCCAGCAGAATCCTTATCATAATAGAAATGGAAGTATTCACCAAATTTTGATTTATACTCGTCATCACCAATGCCTGGAACAATATTCAGAATAAGCTTACCACTATCACCACGCATATCCTTTGAGGTGCCATTACCTCCAAGATAAATCCAGCCGTTCTTTATGTATGCTTCAGCCCCTCTATTTTTAACAACGTTTTCTGGACCACCTACATAATTCACTTCATTTTTGGTATCATTAGTCTGGATTCTGTTCAGACATACCAATGGTCTTTTATTACCATCAGTTACTTTTCCGGTATCGTCATATGTAATTGAGTTAGCTAAATCATCTTCAATATTGGCGCCATTATGAGAAAATAATGTGAATCTATAGAACGGCGGGGCAAGTAATCGGGCAAAGATAAATTCTTTTCTAATGGTATATTTACGTTTGACACCATAATCGATGCCAACAGTAACGTCCATATCAATATGGCCTTTTCTTTCAATATTGTTATCTGCAATACCATCAATAGGATTACTGAAAGCCTTTTCAGGACCTAAGTCCATTCGATATTCAACTTTAAAAGTGGTTAGTTCGCCCTGTTTACCCCATTTCTTCTTGAATTCATCCTTTAGGGCTTTAATGACCTTCATGTCATCAATAATATCAGTAAAATCTTCAGCAGGCTGAGCACCAGTTGCATGCTTAACAGTAATTAAATCAATGATTGCCTGACCATGCTTTTCGTCACGCAGTTCAATGTCTTTCTGCAGTTTTCTGATTGATATTCTTCCTACTGCCGAAGCAAGTTGGTTCAATCTTTCATTTATTGAAACACGATTTGTAATCGCAGCTTCATGTCTCATTCTTTCAATCAATGAAATAAAGATAATACCAACAAAGCACAAGCCAGCGGCCAGTGCCATTACCATTAAGCCTTTTTTATTTTTAGAGCAAATTTGCATATTTACCTTATGTACATAGATAGTCTATGACATTATAATTTCACGACATTTAATTTTCAATAAAAATTTCTTAACTTGATATTTCAAATAGACTATGTTAATATCGTGCAACTTCCATAGGAGTATATATGACAACGACAAACGAATCCAAACGCGATAAAATCATACTTTTAGCTATATTAATATTATCTTCACTATTCGTTTTAGGCTGCAGTATTAAAGGTGACGAACCAAAGCACGAAGACGTAAAATATGAATTTTCTGTTGGTAAATACGTTGTAAGTTCGTCAAGTTATGATTATATGATTTACGCAGCTGTGAACCAAGAAACAGGCGAAGGTTATATAATAGATTCAAAAGGTAATAAGATAAATGGTTCAGGATTCACCAGACCTATTAACTATGCTGATGGTTCTTTCTGGGTAGCAGATGGTTTTTATAGAATAAAAGACAATGAATATACTGCAGGAACTTATTCTTTGAAACTCAATTGCTGGGACAATCTTATTGAAAAATATTTAAATTGGGACGGTATCCCAGATTGGAAAAACATACCAAACATAGAATATACTGCGAACAATAGAACAGTTTTTGTAAATAAAATACCAGGTATAACTGAAACAGAATTATCAAAGAAACTTTCAGTTCGTTACAGGCTTAAATTATATGCTTCTGGTTATCAAACTGCTAAGTTGTTTGGCCAGAGCGAAAGTACGAAAGATACTAGTTTTATATCATATTATCTGCCTAGAAAAACAACTGAACAAACAATTTCTTTAGTTCCGGTATTAGTTGCTGAATTATATAATGAAAAAGGCATTCAGATGATTATTTATTACGCTGGTTCTGAATTTAAATATTGATATTATTTCAATAACAACGATTCTTTACTATTCTAGTG
>JAZUDR010000284.1:0-11211 GCA_045639725.1 Candidatus Avigastranaerophilus sp.
CCCCCAATCCCGAACCCCGCTGTCTGAGTATTCAGACAGCCTCTTGTAAGGAGGGACTAAGGGAGGTTTCGTTTTCACGCTCTATTGCAATAAACAAACCTCGAATTTCTTTACAAATACGGGGTTTTGGGCTAACATATCATTATTATGAAAAAAGGCTTGTTGCAAAATTTATTAATAGCTGCAGCAATCGTTATAGTCGGTGCATTAAGCTATTATTATGCTGCTCACAGCAATAACAGCAAATCAGTTTCACCCCTGAAGGATGAAATAATTTTGTTATACACAAATGACGTACACTGCTGTGTAGACAAAAACATCGGTTATGCTGGTCTGTCAGCCTACAAGAAAAGCATGAAGCAAGCCGGCAAGAACGTTGTTCTCATTGATTGTGGCGACTCAATTCAGGGCGAATACATCGGCACCATCAGCAAGGGCGATTATATCGTAGATATAATGAACAAAACAGGCTACGACCTGGCCATCTGTGGTAACCACGAATTCGACTATGGTATGGACGCTTTAAAGAGTGTTATCAATAAGTCCAAAGCTAAGTATCTGAATTCCAATATTACCTACACAGGAAACGGCGAAAATGCACTTGCCCAGACAGCTTCATACACAATTCTGAATTTTGGTGAAACAAAGGTTGGTTTCATCGGTGTTACAACGCCAGCAACCACCAACACATCCACTCCTGGCTGCTTCCAGGAAAATATGAAGTTCGTCTATGATTTCAAAAGCCATAACAATGGCAAAGACTTATTCAACACTGTTCAATCAGCAGTTGATGCCTGCTTAAAAGACGGAGCACACTACGTTGTAGCAATTACCCATCTCGGTGTAGGCAATGGTTACGAACCCTTTACCTCTACTAATATGATCCGCAACACAAGAGGAATTGACGCAGTCTTGGATGGTCACTCACATAGCACTGTGCCTTACATGGTCATCCAGAACAAGGAAGGCAAGAACGTTGTCCTTACCTCATCCGGTGAAAAACTGAGGTCCATAGGTCAGATGACTATTTCCTCAGAAGGCATCAATTCTGAACTGCTAACAACCTTTGGCGGAAAAGACCAGGGACTTGCCGAATTCATCAATGGCATAAAAACCGCTTACGATTTGGAATTAAGAAAGGTTATCGGAACCTCCGATACTCTTCTTTCCTGCTTCAACGAAAGATATGTAAGAATCATACGTAACCGCGAAACTAACCTCGGCGATTTCGTTACAGACGCATTACTTGCAGCAACAGACGGCGACATAGCTGTTTTTAACGGTGGTTCCATAAGAGCCGACCTTCCCAAGGGCGAAGTTACCATAGGCACTTTAAACTCTATTAACGGCTTCAATAACATGATCTGCAAAACCAAGGTAACAGGTCAGGTAATTCTTGATATGCTTGAAATGAGCTATCGCAAAACCATGCCAATGATAACCAATGACGGCAAATGGTCTATTGGTGAAAACGGCGGTTTCCTACAGGTATCTGGCATCAAATGCACGATAGACACAAGCGTTCCTTCTTCTGTAATCGTTGATGATAACGGTATGTTCATCAAAGTCGGTGAATGGCGCAGAGTTCATGACGTAATGGTTAAAAACAGTGAAGGCAATTACGAACCTATCGACCCGGCAAAGACTTACACTGTTGTATCTACAGACTACCTGATAAAAGAAAGCGGTGACGGTATTACACAGCTCACCGGCTATGAACTTTTATTAGACGACACAATCTCAGTTACTCAAGCTCTTATCGATTATTTCAAGAGCTTCAATGGCAACCTGAGCCGCTATGCACAGCCTGACGGAAGAATAGTTATAAAGTAAGCTTCTGGTCATAATCAGCAGGGCTTCAGCATTTTCCTTTAAAACACCTCACAGCAGATAAATTATGAGATTGAAAAAGACAATAAAGCCCATCATATTTTTATGCTTAGCATTTGCTTTATTGTGGCTTTTGCGTGGTCTCATACTGCCCTTTGTCTGCGAAGACCCTCTCCCAATATTGAAGAAGCATCTATCAAGCGGCGGTGCCCTGACAGACCGTAACGGAAGATTGCTAAGGGTTGTTTCTGACGAGCGTGAAGCCCTTTCAGTCTACATACCCCTCGCCAGCCATACCCAGGAGCTCATTGATGCTGTTATACTAGCCGAAGACCGAGGTTTTTACAGCCATTACGGCGTATCCCCCACCTCAATTATGCGAGCCGCCTGGCAAAACGCCAAGAACAACCGCATCATTTCAGGTGCTTCGACTATTACACAGCAGCTCATACGTGTAATCAAGCCACGTCCAAGAGTTTTATCAACGAAAATCTCAGAAGCCCTTATGGCCCTTCGCCTTGAACAAAGCCTTTCCAAGGATGAAATACTTGAATGCTACCTGAACTCTGTTTCCCTCTTCAGCAATGTCTGCGGTATTCATGCTGCTTCATTACTCCTTTTTGGAAAAAGCCCATACATGCTTAATCTTGCAGAAAGCGCTACCTTGGCTGCTGCTATCCAGGCTCCAGGCCGTTTCGACCCATTCTCAGACAAAGGTAATCTGGCTCTGGCAAAGCGAAGAAACTGGGTTCTTGCAGAAATGCTCAGATACGGCAAATGCACCAAAGAACAGTATGCGACAGCTATAAAACAGATTATTCCAAACTACCGAAGAAAGCTTCCCTTTAACGCACCGCATTTCTGTGATATGGCAATAAAGCAGGACGGGAAGCCAGTAGGACTTGTTACGACTACAATAGACATGGACTTCCAGAACAAGCTCTGTGAAATACTTGCTGCCCATAAATCAAGATTGTTCAAGAGTGGCGCAACCCAGGCCTGTGGCATGATTGCAGACGCTAAAACACTTAACATTCTGGCAATGCAGGGCTCTTTTGAATATGGTCCAATCAGTGCTGGCTTTAACAACGGTTGTCTTGCAAGACGCTCTGGCGGCTCAATTCTGAAGCCTTTTCTATATGCAATGGCTTTTGAAAAAGGCTATTACCCTTCTTTTATTATTCCAGATACAATGCAGGTTTTCAAATCATTACAAGGCGATTACAATCCTGCAAATGCCAATAGAAAGTCCTATGGCCCGGTTTCAATCAGGCTCGCCCTTGGCAATAGCCTGAATATCTCTGCTGTAAAGGTTCTTAACATATTAGGCATTAAACGGTTCTATGATTTCATAGTAGACCTAGGAATACTTAATTACGAAGAAAAAGCCGATGAACACTTCGGTTTAGGGCTTGCCATCGGAAACCCTGAAATCAGGATGTATGACCTGATACCAGCCTATGCAATACTGGTTAATGGCGGTGATTATAGGGAACTTAACTGGAAACCGGCAGCAAAGAAGCCTGTTCGCAACATAATTACCCCGGAAAGCGCCTGGATGATTTTTGATATTCTGGCAGACCCATCGGCAAGATTGTTTACCTTCGGTAACCCAGGCTGTTTCAAGACAGAAACACGTTTCATGATAAAAACAGGCACAAGCACCAATTATAGAGACAGTTGGCTCGTAGCAGGTAATGTTGATTATATAATCGCTCTTTGGGTAGGAAACTTTACTGGCGCTCCAACCCGTAACCTCAGCGGTGCAGTGGCCTGCGGCCCGATTTTTAAGGACATAGCCGATTTCCTGGAAAAGAAATACCGCTGTATTGAGCCAAAGAAGCCTGCCACAGTAATATCACAAAAGGTATGTTCTTTCTCTGGCAAGCTCCCCAACGGCATTTTCTGCCCACTTACAGGAAGTGATTATTTTGTTGAAGGTAATTCTAATCCTGGCATATGCACCTTCCATAAAGGCGAAGGCGAGTATCACAGTTTGCCAACAGCCTATGCAAGCTGGCTAGAACACCGAAAGCTTTTAACAGACAGCGACCCATACCAGCTTGAAGAAGTCAGGGTTAAAAAAGACGCTCCAGCGAACAATTCTGCTGAAGCGCCTCTTAGTGGTGTTTCAATGAAGATTTTATCACCTTATGAAGGTGACCGTTTCGTAATGCTTCCAAGCCACGAAAACCTTTGCCATCTACGGGCTTTACCGTCAGAAGCCGTTGATGAGGTCATCTGGGTCATAGACGGCTATGAATTTCAGCGAACCCCAGCCCCTTATGAAGCCTTCTGGCCTATGGAAAAGGGCGAGCATCGCATTGTGGCCATGACCGACGGCGACGCCGCCGCCGAAGTCACAATCATCGTGGAATAACTCCATACCAAGCCCTTAAAAGCTTGAAGCGGAGCCGCCCCTGCGAGGCCTTCCTCAAGGGGTTGTTAGGACTGCGCGTTCTGGATTCGCTAGTGCTTGCAGAAAAGTTTTCGGTCAGAAGCGAACCCGCCCCTGCGAGGCCTTCCTCCGTGCTCGGGGGAAGGTGGCAGTGCGAAGCACTGACGGATGAGGGTTCTATACCAAGCAAGTATAAGGTGTGTTGCAATAGGCTTTTGGCGGCTGGCCGAGAACGGACAGGGCGCTGCTTCGCAGCTCAGTAGGGAGCGGCACAAAAACAAAACGTCTGTTTAGCGAAGCGTATTAAAAATATAGGCGTAGCCTCATTCATATTTGGCATTAGCCAAATCATTCATAATCGGCATCAGCCGATTCATTCACAGCCGGAGGCTTATTCATTTGGCTAACACCCAACAACCGCCAAGAGCACAGACTAACACAAATAATTATGCATTATGAATTATAGTGTCTGCTATGGTTGCAAATACTTTGCCAGTGGCTGTTTCGCAATTCTTGAAGGCATAAACTTCACCGCTGTCACAGCACTGACCAATAGCTGGTTCTATCGGAATCTTGCCCAGCAGCGGAACATTGAATTCCTTAGCAGTCTTTTCACCGCCACCCTGATTGAAGATTGGAGTCAGCGTATTGCAGCATGGGCAGACAAAACCGCTCATGTTTTCTACAATACCTTCAACCTTCACGCCCATGGTGTTGCAGAAGTTGAGAGACTTGCGAACGTCTGCTGCAGCAACTTCCTGAGGTGTAGTTACGATAACTGCAGAAACCTTGCCAGTAATAGTCTGGAAAACGCTCAAAGGTTCATCACCGGTGCCTGGAGGTGCATCAACGATTAAATAATCGAGTTCGCCCCATTCAACGTCATTGATAAACTGACCAATAGCGCCTATTTTCATCGGACCACGCCATATAATAGCGTCGTCTGGATTTTCAAGAAGAAGACCAACAGAAATTACCTTCAAACCAGCTTTTTCAACCGGAAGGAGCTTTTCGCCATTTGACATGACGTGTTCTTTCTGAAGGTGAAGCATTGTTGGAATGCTAGGACCGTGAATATCAACATCAAGAAGGCCGACTTTCTTGCCCTTAAGAGCCAGAGCTACAGCTAAGTTTACAGATACTGTGCTTTTGCCGACACCACCCTTTCCGGACATTACAACGATAGTATTCTTCAGATATTTACTGTTGTCTGGTTTTGGAGGAGCCTGTCTGCTGGAACAGCTTGAGCTGCTGCAGCTTGAACAATTATGGGAACATCCTGATTCTTCGTTACTCATTAGAGATTCCTTTTATTTATATGTATTCTATTATGGAAAAGCCCCCCAATCGCACTACGACTGAGGGGTTTCTCATCAATTAATTACTTGGCTGGCAGAATTTCAACGCTGTCAGCTTTGCTAAGACCGTATACGCTGTCATCATACATAAGGCTGCACTGTGATGGTTTCATTACAAACTTACCTTCACAGGTAGCTCTCAGATAGTATACCAGCTTGAAACGACCGTCCCAGCAGTAGTCTTTGTAAGCAACCATTGCATCTTTTCTGAGTTCCTTATGAGTTGCATAGAAATCCCAGCAATCATCATAGTAACCGCAGTAAGCTTCTTCATCTTCAGCAGAAGCATCGCTTGGCAATGCATCGTTCTTGAGAGAAGTGTTGATTGCAGTAAAACCAGCAGGAATTGGGTCTTCAACTACAAGATATTCGTAAGAACCCTTGTGGTTAGTTCTTTCAAATCTGAAGGTTACCTTAACGATATCACCAACTCTGATTTCCTTGCTGCCATTCATGTTTTCAATGGTCTTGTCAATCATGAAGCCCTTGTCTTCTGCAGCAGCACGGGCTACCTGATCCGGGTAGGTGTAAGTGAGGCTGTAGTTAACAAGATTCTTGGTATCAGCTTCAAGCTTGATTTCGCCAGCAAGTTCTTCAGCAGTGAGTTCTGCGCTCTGAGGAGCCTTGGCAATCCTGAGTTCCTTAGTGCCGGCACTGGTGATGACCTTAACAGTGAAGTCCTTGTCATCAACTGGCTTCTGGTTCTTGAAGTAGTTAGCAAGAGCATTCAAAGCAATACCAGTATCAGCAGTAGAACTCCAGTAACCCTTGTTGGTAAGGCTTCCGAAGAGGCTGCCAGCGAAGTTGTCGTTAACCTTGTTAGCGCCCTTAGAAGCGAGGTTAGTGAGAAGAACGAATGCGTCACGGCGAACAGATGAAGTATTCCAGCCATTGCTTTCAATAGTCTTAGAAGGCTTCTGGCTCAGCATCTTGAAGCCGATATCATCACGCTTCTTTTCATCGCGGAGTAAGCATTCTGCATAAGTAAGCATAGTGCTGATTTCCGGGTTAGCAATGTCGAATTTCTTCTTCAAAGTCTGGAGGTCAGCATCATTAATCTTCTGGTTCATAGCGAGAGCTATAACACCAAGACCGAATACAGGCTGCTTGAAGGTATACTTGGTATCTGTGCTGTTGAAGAGTTCTCTCTTGATGTAATCCAAGGCACCGCTCAGGTATACGTTTTCGTATTCGTAACCAGATTCCTTGAGAACAGAAAGTGCATAAACAGCATACTGAGAACCCCACCAAGAAACTGATGGAGAAGAAGTCCAATAGCTGAAGCCACCGCTTGTAAGCTGCATCTTCAGGAGATGTTCAAGACCTTCCTTGAGATAAGCATCAACTTCTGCCAGTGAGAATTCTTTGAATACGCCGTCCTTAGCAATATTTCTGATTGCTGCAAGACCGATGATTCTTGAAGAAGTCTGTTCAACACAACCGTGTGGGTAGTCCATGAGATAAGAGATTGCAGGAACAAGCTTTGTCCATGGAGTGTTAGAAACGGTGATGTGAGCATTCAAGGTTCCGGCCTTGTCGATAGCGTTCATTGAAGCTACGTAAGCAGGAATTTCAGCCTTTACAGAGCCCTTTTCAGTGAATGAACCGAAGCTATATCTGTTGAAAAGAACAGAAGCTGGTTTAACAGAAATAGTATTTTCAACTGCGTCTGTCTTACCGTTCATGTCGCCCTTCATAACAAGCTTAGCATCAAGAGCACCCTTGTCAGCAGTAAGGTTAACCTTGGTAACTGCAGTATTGAAACCGCCAAGAGAAGCAGTGCCATTCTGCATTTCAGCAGCAATACCCTGAGCAGCAGCAACAGCTACGTTAGCTGTTCCAGCCTGGTCAGTCTTGTTGTGAGCAGCAGTGATGACTACAGCCTTGTCACCAGCAGTAAGGAACTGTGGAACAGAAGGTTCAATGTAGAAATCCTTGGCAACTCTGATCTGACGGTCAGCAGAACCGAAGCAGGAGCCCTTGTCATTAGCTACAACGTAGGCACGATAAGAGGTCATTGTATCAGGAAGCTTGAATTCAACAGAAATATTACCGTCGGCATCGCTTACGCAATCAGCCTTCCAGAAAGCAACTGGTCTGAAATCCTTGCGGGCATCAAGATCTGCACTGACCTGACCAACACCTTCACCACCACCAGTGAGGAGGCGTGTAGAAAGGAGCTGGAAGAGTTCCTGATTAATCAAAGCAACACGGAGGTCACCTGTGAATACGCTCAAAGGCATGATGAAGTTGCTGAGGCTGTTGAGAACCGGAGTTACATAGCCTGTGAGAGCAAGAATTGATTCATCAACAACACCGATTGCTGCTTCCGCAACAACTGGCTTACCAGCATTATCAGTGAGCTTTACATTGAGCTTGTAGCTTTCGCCTGGAAGAGCCTTGAGTTCGCCATTGTTTTCAGGAGCAATAGCAATCTTTACAGAATCAATGCTGCTCTTAACCTTGAGCTGCTTGAATGCGAAGTAAGCTCTTGGATATTCAGTATCAGCATCAATGCTGTAAACTGGGAAACCACTGCGAACAGACGGAGCAACAAAGCCAATATAGGCATTTGGCTTGCATTCATCTGTAAGAACTTCAGTGAATTCACCATAAGCGCCGTTGAGCTTGATAACCTTAGCGTCAACAATCTTGTCTGTTTCTACAGTTACAAGAGCATAGTCGCAAAGTCTTGGCAGAGTGTATTTGAACTTAACAACCTGACCAGCAGCTACTTCTTCCTTGTCTGAAGAAACGAATACTTCATTAGTGCTTCTGTTTCTATCATTCTTAGCAACGTCCTGGTAGCTGGAGAATGAATATTCAATCATAACCTTCTGGTCGGAAACTGCTTCAGTCTGACCATTTACATAGTGTGCGCGAAGCAGGTATTCGCCGCCTTCAGCAAAGCCGATGTTGAATTCAGCAACAGAATTATTGATCTTTTCGTTGAGAGAATATGATTTCAGCCAGACTTCCTGCCAGTTGTAGTAAAGTCCGCCGTTGCCGTCAGCAGCGCGCTTCTGGACATACATATATCTCTTGCGCAATACTTCAAGTGTAACATTACCAGCATTCATGCGGTTGCCGCTATTATCAACAGCGATAACCTGAACAGGGCATTCAGAGCCTCTTGTTACAGAAGAAGGAATCTTGGTCATACCAACTCTGATAGCAGGTATCGGAGCATAGGACTTAACATTGGTAGCTGGCTTGCCATCGATGTCAAGAACGGTTGCATTAACTTCAATCTTGTTAAGACCGCTCAAAACAGCCTTAGACATTGGAAGAGAAATAACAAGCTCACCATTGTTGTTAAGCATTGAGTTACCCTGTTCAAGGAGTTCTCTCTTAACATCATTGCTGCCGAAACAGAAGCCGGGATACTTATTATTGGATGAATCTTTTTCAGTGAGGTATGCAGACCACTGAACCTTGCAGTTTCTAAGAACGCCACCGGCATAATACTTGCCCATGATTTTGCATTCCATGAAAGCCTGGTCAGCATCGCGGCCAACAATCTGTCTGATTCTGCGGGTAGTTGAAGTCATTTCCATGTCTACAAAGTGACGTGGAGCTTCAAAATCCTGAACCTGGAAATTGCAGGTATAAAGAACGCCTGTAGTAGTCTGTTCAGCAATCTTGCTAGGATTTTCCTGCTGCTTTTCATTTACTACTTCAGGCTTGCGACCCATCAGTCTATCCCACTTCGGGTCCTGCTTGCCAAGGCTGCCAAAATTCTTAGAAGCCTGGATAGCAGCGATTTCGATTCTGTAGCTGCCTCTTGGCATAAAGCTCTTTGTTGCAAAAGAACCGCCACAGGTGCCGTATTCGTTAAGAGGTATCTGCTGTTCAAAAACGCTGTCGCCGCGAGCGTTGAATATAACAACGTTTGCTTTGATATCGCCTGCAGGAACAGATACTTTATCATCGATATATTCTCTAAGAGCGGCTTTCCAATTAACAGTTTCGCCTGGTCTGTAAACACCGCGGTCTGTGAAAGCATAAGCGCGGAGGCTTTCAAGCTTTCTCATATCCGGGGCAGCCATCTGAACGTTAGAGTAAAGTCTGTTAGAGGCAATCATTATGGAAGCGCTATCGTTCTGAGTAGCGGCAGTTGCGAAGGTAACGTTAGCCATATCAAGCTTAGCGTTAACGCAGGTAGCTTTGTCGCCTTCCCCAACGCTTACACAAGGATAATCAGTGTAGTCATTAACTCTCAGCAAACCGTCATTGTCGGTTCTGCCTGGGAAATAGTTCTTGAAGCTTGTATCGCTGATCATTACAGGAACGTCAGCCAATGGCTTACCAGTTTCAAGGGAAGTAACCCAGAAAAGCATTTCTCTCTTGCTGAGCTTGTAGGTAATAGCCATGTCAGTAATAGCAAAGCTTCTGGTTACGCTTGTGGGGTTAGCCTTGTCGATTTCAGAAACCTTTACAACAACGATGCCACCCTTTTCTGGTTCGTTTCTCAGATCAAATGGAAGTGAGAAGGCATATTCATTGTCAGGATTGTCAGAACCGATGAAAGACTGGCTCTTTACTGAATAATCGCCGTTTACGAAGTCAGCCATGTTTGGACAACTGCTGACAATGCTCTTGAGGGAAGCAAGACCCTTCTTGTCGCCTTCCATTACATTGGCGAAATTAGCTGCAGCCTGATCAATAGCTGTTTTATTAGCATCCGGGATATAGGAAGTGAATGCTGAGCTGTTGTAGTCCTTTTCGTCAACAACTGGGTTGAGGCTCATGCTGTCGAGGTAGAAAGGAGCATAGTAAGCTGGAACATTGATAAATTCAGCCTTGAAGTTGCCAACATGCTGGAATTTCAACGGAACAGTCTGTTTACTGCGAAGTTCAATAACATTGCAGTTTGTTGGGAATTCCATCTTGGATTCTGCTTCTGCAGCAGTAATCTTAGTAGAATAAGCAGCAACGTTGAATTTACCATCAGCAGTCTGGCCGCCAACCAGTTTTACTTCATACTGCTGGCCACCAACGAACTTGCCGTTAACTCTGTATTTACCGTTGGTTTCATGCCACTGTCTGTCAACAGTGAAATAACCGATGGAAGGTGTGATTCTAAGCTGTTTTCTTACATCAGAATCTTCAATCTTCTGGTCTAGTTGTATAACAAAGCCTTTGTCACTTCCAGAATAAAAGAAAGTGTCAACTGCCACAACCTTGGTGTTTGTTACCTTGTTTGCTGTTTCAGCAGCATAAAGACTGCCGGTACAAAAAACAATTGTAAGCAATGCAAGAAACAAACAGATGCATAGTTTCTTAAACATCTATACCTCCTGAATTTTGTGTACATTATTTTGGGTGCATTGTATCACAAAGAGCGAGATATCCAAAGTTTTTTAGTACACCGCCCCTGCGAGGCCTTCCTCCGTGCTCGGGGGAAGGTGGATTCTGCGAAGCAGAAGACGGATGAGGGTTATTGCAACCCACCTTATACTTACTCTAAAAAGATTTATCCCCAACAAAAAAGCACTTTGCGGTTAATAACCGCAAATTGCTTTTTAATTAATTTACTGATTGCTACTAATCAGGCATCCAGCACTGCTGTGGCGATGTCGGTGGCACCGGCTTCCTGCTGCAGGTATTTGGCGATTTCGTTAA
>JAZUDR010000285.1:0-4934 GCA_045639725.1 Candidatus Avigastranaerophilus sp.
GGTAACCGGTCTTTTCAGATACTACAGCAATGAGGGCTTCTTTTATTTTGGAAGCGTTGTTTGAAGCTGCAGGAGCTGCTACAGGTGCAGCTGCTACATTACTGGGTGTTGGCCCAAGAACATCCATAATCTGTGCAAGTGTTCTCAGGTTGCTGAGCTGGTCAGGTTGAACAACAGGAGCTTCCGGGCATCTTTCCTGCATAGCAGACATGATTTCAACTCTCTTTATAGAGTCGATGCCAAGGTCAGCTTCCATGTCCATATCCATATTCAGCATTTCAGACGGGTAACCGGTCTTTTCTGATACTACAGCTATAAGGGCTTCTTTTATTTTGGAAGCGTTGTTTGAAACTGCAGGAGCTGCTACAGGTGCAGATGCTACATTACTGGTTGTTGCCCCAAGAACATCCATTATTTGTGCAAGTGTTCTCAGATTGCTGGGCTGGTCAGGCTGGACAACAGGAGCTTCTGGGCATCTTTCCTGCATTGCAGACATTATTTCAACTCTCTTTATAGAGTCGATGCCAAGGTCGGCTTCCATGTCCATATCCATATTAAGCATTTCTGCTGGGTAACCAGTCTTTTCAGATACTACAGCAATAAGAGCATCTTTAATTTTAGAATTATTAGCTACAGGAGCCTGAACTGCTGGTTTTACAGCTACTGGTGCAGGCTTTGCTACAGACTGTGCTTGAATAACTGTCGGAGCTGAAACTATTGGTTTCGCTACAACTGGTTTTACTACTGGCATTGCAGTAGTAACTGGCATAACAGGAGCTGCTGCAGGCATTACTGGTGCCTGAACTGGTAAAGTTGAAACCTTTCCGCCAAGAGCTGCCATCAAAGCTCTCTGAGCCATTTCCTGACCTTCAAGGAAGCGTTTATGCAATTCTGCTGTTTCCTGCTGCATAATCTGCAGGGCTGCCAATGCTTCAATAGTATTCTGATTCATTGACATTGGCTGAGCAGCAGCCATTGGGGCTTGAGCGACAGGAGCATGAACTGCTGCTGGCTGAACTGGTGCAGGTGCTGCTACGACCTTGGAAATGTCGCCAATCTTTCTGGTTGCTGGCTTTTCTATTTCTGCTCTGTGTTCTAACAAAGCTTTTGGTTTGTAGTTAGCGCCACAAAGCTTGATAGCCATCATTGGCTTAGTATTCAATGGATTCTTTTCAAGCCATTCTGCGCCATTCTGCCATTTTTCAAGGTTAAGCTTATAGCCATATGCTGCAAGCTGAGCTAAGACTTTACCAAAGTCAAATACTGATGAATTCTTACCTTTTGAAGAATCGCAGGTTATTATTCTGTAATCGTTTGCATCAAGAATGTTCTTGATTAAACCTGAAAGAACTGCGCCTGGACCAACTTCAACAAAGGTTCTGATGCCGTCGGCATACATTTTGTTAATAATGTCTACAAAGCGAACCTGATTTGCAAGCTGGTTCCCAAGAAGCTTGCGGGCTTCTTCCTTATCAGAAGGGTAAACTTCGGCGGTGGTATTAGCATAAACAGGGTAGTTGAGCTTACCGAATTCAAAGCCTTTAAGGAAATCATAGAACGGGGCCGCTGCTTCTGCTACAAATTTGCTATGGAATGCTGCTGCAACGTTAAGAACAGTTGCTCTAATTTTTTTGGCCTTGAAAGCCTTTTGGGCACGTTCAATTTCACTTGTCTGACCAGATAAAACAACCTGCTTGTTAGAATTGTGGTTGGCAACAACAAGATCAAGCTTTTCTTCTGAAACAACAGCGTTAACATCACTCAGACTGCCAAGAACAGCAATCATTCCGCCGCGGTCACCGCTTCCCTGAGCCATTAACTGACCACGTTTGCGGGAAATAAGTGCCAGGGCTTTGCTATCGAAGAGACCGGCAGCGCAGAGGCTTACTAGTTCACCATAAGAATGACCTGCAAAGCCAGATGGAACAATGCCGAAATCCTTGAGAGTATCATACATACCGAGTGAAACTGCACCAAGTGAAGGCTGAGCAATGTCTGTTGCCTTGAGCTTGTCACCGTTCAGTGCATCTTTGGCTTCATCATAGTTTGGTCTTGGAAAAACGAAGTCTACAAGGTGATTGCCCGCTTCATCAAGCTTGCCAATCTGTTTGTCTGCTTCTGCAAAAACATTGAAAGCGGCTGGTGAAGTGCACATCAAACCAAGTGCCATTCCAGGATACTGTGAACCCTGACCTGGGAATACGATACCAATTTTCCCTGCGTCTTCAACAGTACTGAAGCAAGCGCCGTTTGGAAGTGTGAAATCCTTATCTTCACAGCTATCTAACTTACTGCTGATATCGGTAACAATTTTTTCGATATCAGTAGTTGAATCAATTACAAAACCAAGGCGTGCTTTGTCAGCAGAATTAAAAGCTTTTCTGCTTTCTGCTGCGAAACGTCTGATTTCCTTAGCTGATTTGATAGCTTCAAGCTTGGTTTTTACATCAGATGCATTTGCGCCAGAAATTGTAATCAGTTCTACGTTTCTTTCCCAGTCGTATTCCGACTTTTCTGACTTATATTCAGAAAGAACTACGTGGAAATTGCTTCCACCAAAGCCCATTGAGCTTAATGCTGCATGGCGTGTCTTGCCTTCGTCTGTAATCCATGGTCTGGGCTGATTTGGCAGATAGAATGGAATATCTTCGCCGGCTAATGAAGCTGCTGGCTGAGAAATCTTGATTGTTGGAGGAATAACCTTGTTGTAGAGGGCCATAGCAGCTTTGATGATATTGGCGGAGCCTGCTGCAGCTTTTGTATGACCTATCTGTGATTTTACAGAACCCAATGCGCACCATGGTCTATTGGTGCTTGATACACCATAGACTTCCTTGAGAGCGTCAACTTCAACCTTGTCGCCGGCTCCGGTGCCTGTTCCATGAGCTTCAATCATGCTTACGTCATGTGGATCAATACCAGATTGTTCGTAAGCACGTCTCAATGCTTTTACCTGACCAGGAACGCTTGGTGCATAGAGGGCTTTGCCCTTACCGTCACTTGAAGTTCCTACTGCATTGATGCATGCATAAATTCTGTCGCCGTCGCGTTCTGCATCAGAAAGTCTCTTTAATACGACCATACCAATGCCTTCACCAAGAATAGTGCCATCATTGTCAGCGCTGAAAGGTCTTGCATGACCAGTCTTAGAAAGGGCAGGGGTTTTGCAGAAGCACATGAACATGAAGATATCATTGAATGTGTCTACGCCACCGGTAATGGCCATATCAGCCTTGCCAGTCCAGAGTTCCATGGCAGCCATATTCAAAGCACCCAGAGAACTACCACAGGCAGCGTCTACTACACAGTTGGTGCCACCGAGATTGAGACGGTTGGCTACACGACCTGCTGCACAGTTCCCTAAAAGGCCTGGGAAAGAGTTTTCCTGCCAGCCTACATAGCATTTGCCGATGCTGTCCATTACTTCATTGGTGATATTTTCGTCAATACCTGCATGAAGCATGGCTTTGCGCCAGAATGGATGACCAAGGCGGGCACCAAGAGGGATAACCAGTTCAAGACAGCCTGTGAGGCCGAGAATTACGCTTGTGTTATCTCTATCGAAATCTTTGTTGGCATAACCGGCATCAGCAAGCGCACCTTTTGCTACAACCAGGCTAAGCAATTGGGAAGTATCGATAGAATCTAAATCTGATGGGGCTATTCCCCATTCTGCAGGATTAAAATCGACCGGGTCTAAGAACCCGCCATTTGTTGTGTATACGTGGTCCGGACATTTCTTGTCTTCGTTATAATAATCCTCTTTTTTCCAGTGGGTTTCTGGAACTTCCTTTATGCAGTCTACCTTTTCCTTGATGTTTGCCCAATAATCCTGAAGAGACTGGGCTTTTGGAAATAGGCAGCTCATGCCTACTATTGCTAGTGGTTCAAATGTTTGTGTGCGCTTCATGTCGAATATCCTGTTTTTGTAAAGAATAACCAATCCCATAACGAATATAAGAGAAAAACAGCTCTAATCAGCATTTATAGCCAATAGGGCTTCTAATCTCTTAAACAGCTATGAGTTAGATTTTTTTATTTGAGGGAAATACTAACACGTCCCCTTAAAATTTTGAAGTTTTTTCTTTTGATACACAAATTTTGGTTGAAACTATTATTTAATACAATTTGTATAATAAATCTTTACTATTAAAGTATAGTATTATAAAATGCATACAAAGATGTTTCAGGGAGGATTGGATATGGCAGAATTATTTCCAATACTGTTTTTTATAGGTTTTTTTGCAATCATAATAATTGTTTCTATTTATCAAAATAAAAAGAATAAAGAAAGACAGGAATCTATAAGACGTTATGCCTCAATGAACGGTTTGAGTTATAAACAGGAAGTTGCCGGCTTTCCTGTTGAATATAAATTTAAAATGAATGATTCCGGTCATGCTCATTTATATGAAGCTTTGCTCTTAGGTGAAAGAAATGGAATTTCTTTCGTCACCTTCGATTTCGCTTACACTACTGGTAGTGGCAAAAACTCTCAGAGGCATATTCATACTGTTTGTCTCTTGTCTTCTGCTGATAAAGAATTCCCTGATTTCTTCATCAGAGAAGAAAATGCTTTCTTTGATTACTTGGGAAAGCTTTTTGGTGGTCAGGATATTAACTTTACTGAAGACAAAACATTTTCGAAGAAGTTTGTTTTGCAAGGATCTTCAGAAAATCTTATTAGACGTTTCTTTACTAGTAAAGTTAGAAATGCTTTTGTGTCTGGTCATAAGAAAAATTATGTTTATGAAGCACATGGTGATACATTTGCAGTTCAGGGAACTGGTTTTATGAAGCCGGATGAAAGAGTAAGATTCCTCTCTGATTGCATGAGAATATACAAAGAAATTATGCCGTCCGAAAACGAGCTCCTCGGTTGATTTGTATAAACTCATAAAAAAAGCCCTTCGGGCATGAAGAACTAAGTCGGA
>JAZUDR010000286.1:0-2155 GCA_045639725.1 Candidatus Avigastranaerophilus sp.
TCAGATAGCCGAATAATTATTTTTATGAAAACAATTCTACTTAGCTTTGAACCATATTGGTTCGAAAAAATGAGCACTGGGCAGATGTCTTATGAATATCGTAAGCATCTGCCTGAAGACGGTGCAACACTCACTCAAGCCCAATCCCCTCCGAAGAAATCTGCAATTTAATAATGGTTAAGAGTTGATAATATCAATTCACAGTTTTGCTCTGAAGGCCGTTTTGGGGGTTGTTATTATAAATGGGCAATATTTCGTTTATATCCCATCCTATGAATTTAGCTATCTGCTCGGCTGATTTACCGTTGTTTTTCATGGCAAGTATTACCTCTAGCTTACCTTCTAGTTTACATTCGGCTCTTTCCATTGCTGCAAAATCTCTAGTCATGTTTATGGCTTCCTCCATAAAGTTAATAGTCAATAATCCCCAAGCGAATTGTTAAAAACCGGTCCGGCCAATAGCTAATAGCTTTCCTCTGGCTTCACTGGGTAATTATCTAACTTTTGAAACAACAGGAAGGAATTCTATTTTCAACATCATGCCCATACCTTCAGCAAGACGTTGCAGAGTGCGAATAGATGGATTCGCATTGCCGTTTTCCAGTTTGCTGATGTCTCCCTGAGCAATGCCAGTGCGTTCTGAAAGTTCTTTTTGAGTCAATCCGGAGTTCTGTCTTGCATCAATAATAGCTTGAATAACTGCACGTTCTGGCTGAAGGGCTTCGTATTCTTTGCGAAATTCTTCATCCTGAAGTTGTTTCTTTAAAAAATCATCGAATTTCACACTCATCTCTTATTTTCCTTTTCTGCGCAGATAATCTGCACGATATTTCTTGGCCTTTTCAATTTCAGCCGAAGGTGTTTTTTGAGTTTTCTTAATAAATCCATTAGTCAGAATTATATGCTGATTGACATAAAAGAAATAAAGCACCCTTGTAATATCTGTTCCAACCTTTGCCCTTAGTTCAAATATGCCCTCGGTTAAATGCTTAGAATATGGTTCACGCAATTCAAATCCGTTATCTTGAAGTATTGAAATTGTACTTGCCATTTTCGCGCGCATTTTGGAATCCAAACTCATCAAAAATTCCTTGGCTGGTTGTTCTCCCTTATCATTCTCATAAAATTCAACCTCAAATTTCACATAACATCTCCTCACTAATAAATATATAGGATTAAACCTATATCGTCAAGATAATCTATTGGATTAGGTATAACTTTCTCGAAGATGTTCTTCTAGGCCCTAATAGTCATGAATATTCAATCGAATTGGTAAAGAACCGGTCCGGCCAATAGCTAACAGCTAATAACTAATAGCTATTAGCCGGCTTCTGACTTCTAGTTTCAAACTTCAAACTTACTCTGTAACAAAGATTTCAAATCCGATTGCATTAACTATTATAAACGGCATAATCATTCAAGTGATATGGCATGAATTTTAAGAAATGGATGTGCTATGAATATTTACTTTAAAAATATATAGAAAATCTTGCTAATGTAAGAAAATAAGATTTTAATTAAAGTAAAAGGGTTGCAAAATGTTAAAAAACTATAGAATATTACTAGCTAAGAGATGCTTTCGGTTTGTTGATGCTGTTTTGTTATTTGGTGGAACAAAGTCAGCCGACCAATGAATATCGTCTGGAAACTCCGATGCTAAATCCCAGCTAAATACATCAAACAAACCAACAAACTTGTTGCATAATTTTTTTGGCTATAAATTTCATTGCCAATCTTAAGGCTGGTGCAAAGCTAGAATTAGTCGAAGACGGTTTCAAAACAACAATTGGTGGTAAGGAATATGTTGTTGCAAAATTCTCTAAGGGCTTTCAGGATAAACTGGCAGAATATAAGGCAAAGGGTTACGAACTAACTAGTGCTGAAATCAGGTTCATTGTTTCTTGGACCAAGAAACCGAAAGAAGACAGAAACCAGGTTAGAAAGTAAGCGATTAATTAACCACACCTTGTAATTTAATATCTTTGACAGTAAAAAAAGAGAAAAAGCTCATCAAATTTGAATTTGATGAGCTTTTTTAATCTAGAAAATGTGGCTACATTTTCTGTTATTTTTCTTTTATCTGGCTTATAAGGTTGTTTTCGTAAGCAAGAGTTTTTCTCTGATATTCAAGAAGTTCTGCCTGGTCTATGTTCTG
>JAZUDR010000287.1:0-24756 GCA_045639725.1 Candidatus Avigastranaerophilus sp.
ACAGGACTTATTCTGGCAATACATAGGAAGAGAAGAGCAGCCTCTCCTACTTGTAAAAGCTGGTATCTTAGTTACCATTAATCCAAATCAGAATTATCCATTTAAAATTTACGACATTTTATCTCTATCAACCGGAATAAAAAAGCATATAATGCAGCTTATTCTTAAGCAAAGTCTAGAAACTACTCAGGCTGCTGGCATATTAAAAGATAAGAGTATAAATGCTCTTATTGCCGAAATTCAGCAATATATAAACAACAAGAAAAAAGAACAGCTTATTCGTGTTGCAATTGGCAATTTAAAAGCCTCTGAAAACAACATCAGGTTATCAGCAGTAGATGTTCTTTCTGAATATATCTCACATCCTCAGATAAAAACGCTTTTAGAAAATCAGTTAAAAATAGAAACAGACGCTGATGTAAAATCAGCTATATCATCCCTGTTCGAAGATGCACCTGAAATTTCTACAACAAATAGTGCCCCAACCACTGATAATCAAGCGAAATCAGACGTTGTTAACAAAGATTCTGAAAGCAATAAACCAGTATCAAGTAAAGCCACAATCGTATATCCACCAGCAAATGAATTTGTAAAATTATCGCCTAAAGAACAACGTTCTTTATTAAATAGCATTGACTGCATAGAAAAATATCCTGCAGCCAAAAAGACATTAATCGATGCTGTAGATTATGCAGACCTTAAGAAAGCAACCTTACTTGAAATATTAAAGAAAATAGGTGCATATGGTAATTCTTCAGACGCTAAATTGATTTATCATATGACCAAAGCCAAAGACCATTCTGTGATAGCCCAAACAGTAAAAACTGTTGGAACCATAGATTTGGATATTATCCTGCCAGAATTAAACATATTCTTAGCCCATGAAGACCCAAGAATAAAATCTGCAGCGTTTGAAGTATATATATTAGCTGATAAACCGGCTGCAGTTCAGTATGTGGCAACAATGCTAAAGCAAGCTTCTATTCCAATTAAACGCATAGGTATTTCTCTGCTTCCTTTATTGGACTACCCATCTGTTGAGCCTTTGCTTTGGTGGTTACTAAGCCACGAAGACAATGTTGAAATACAGGATCAGGCTGGATATATGGTCGCAGCAAACCCCACCCAAGAAGGCATCAGTCGACTATTTGAATTTACCCATGACAATAATGGCGAAATAAAAGAAGGTTTTTCTGAAATGTGGACAGCTGGTCTTACGTCAGCAGAAAGCGTATTTGGTAAAGCAGCCAAAGATATAGAAGAAGACTGCTGGAATAATATGCTAAATGAAAAGAATGCTGAAGAAGCAGAAAAATCTGATTACAAATTCAAATCAGTAGTTGGTGAAAATGAAGAAATAGCTGCAGAATTAGAAGCTAATTCCGTAGAACCGGAAGGTAATTTTCTCGAAAAAATACTTTTACTGTTTTTCAAATATAAAAACCAGTGTATTGCCGGAGCATGTGCTATAGCCCTTCTTGCTTATCTAACCTATGAACCAGATGACCAGCAAGTTCAGCATTCTAGAAATAAAGAAATTGCTTCAGAAGTAAATTTCGTTCCAAGAGAAGCTTCAGATAAAACCACTCAGGTTGGCGATGAAGATTGGCAGGGAGCCATCAGAAGCGGTGCAAGAGAAATACTCAATAGCAAAAAATACGCTTCCCTAATGCAAAGTGCGGCTCAAGAACAGAAAGATTTCAGAGAAGAAGCCGAAAAGCAACAAAAAGAATATTTTAGACAATTGGCCAATGATCCCAACGCGGACCAAGATGACCGCGATTGGGCTGCAGCAAATCTTAACGATGACTATGTAGCAGCCAAAAAAGCTTTTGCCGAAAAGAACTACAAAGACGCTGAATATTTCTTTGAAAGAGCAGCTAACAACCCATCTCTTAATTCTTATGGGAAATTGGACGCTATGCAATCGCTTATGGAAATATATGACGGTAGAAAAGACAAACAGAACTGGACAAAATGGCTATCCAGAATGTTGAAGGAATTAAAAACAATGCCAGAATATTCTCAAGTAGAAGCTTTCGAAAACATTGAAGATACATTTGGGCAGATACAAAAGGTTTCTGACTATCTTAAAACTAATCCAGAAGGCCAAGCTCAGTTAAAAGAGTCACTTAAATCACAATATAAAATGTCTGAAACAGAAGCCGACCAAGCTGTTCGTGATCTGACAGAATTCAAGCATCCTTTTAATGAAAAGAAATAAAGAGCGATAAAGAGTTTATTTTAAAGCCCTTAGATTTCTAATTTAAGAACATCCATACGCTTTTGAGCATTAGAAATATCTATTTCAGCGAATTTTGCAGGCAAAAAGCGTTTGTCTGTACATTCAACAACGGCGGCAAGGTCCATATATTCAAGGCGAGCAGAATGAGCCATAGGTCTGTATGACTCCATAGCTTGTTTTACAAAATAGCCAATAGGCTGCTTTTCCGAATCATCTTCCTGCAGCTCATACATTCTGGAAGCCATGATTAAAATGCCTTCCATTTCATTTCCACCAATGTCTAACTCATCAGAAAATTCAGGTATTTCATCATCAGCCAATGCAACCTTATTTTTCTTGGCCAATGCTCTGAACATATCTTTTTTGTCTTCTTTTGTTTGAGGAGCAAATAAAGGTATATGGACATCAAGACGACCAACACGTTTTAAATCGACTTCCAATAAATCTGGTCTGGAAGTAGCAAAAATCCAGAATATTCGGCCGCGATTACGGGTATCAGCCATTTCTCTAGCCAGCATGGCATAAATTCTGCCATTTACTCCGGAATCTCCACCATTTCCGTCACGTTTGCCAGCAACCTGATCAGCTTCATCAATAAATACAATGACCTGCCCCATGGCGTGCAAAATTTTAAAAATCGCTTCAAGATTACCTTCTGTAGCCCCAACCCATTTATCTCTGAAATTCTTCAATTCAACGCATGGAACGCCACATTCTCCAGCAAAGCATTCTACAAGATAGGTTTTACCTGTCCCTATGCGACCACTGATTAGGTATCCCATCGGCAATGCTTTTGTTTTACCACGCTTCATCAAGGAAGCGTCCTGACGCATCCATTTCTTGGCTTCAGTATGTGCAGCAACATCGTCAAGAGTTCTCTTGGATTCTACAAAAGTAATTCGACCTGCTGCTGATTTTTCAATCATTTCCTTCTTAACATCACGAAGGAAATCCATTGTTAAACGCTTCTGATTTTTAACTGCACGTTCAATCAAATTCTGAATATCAAGATATGAAAGACCTTCCAGCTTTGAAGCCAAGGAATCTCTATCTAAATCACAGACAGAATCAAAATCTTCAATAGAAGCAGTAACATAATTTACAAAGCTTCGAACTTCAGAAGAACTTGGCAAATCAACACTAATTTTTGCTAAGCGTGGATTTTCAACCAATTCAATATTCACATCATTCAGATTTTCAGCAATCAGACAAGTACTGATAAAAGCGCTGTTTATGTTCGGGTCAGAAGCCCAGTCTTGAATACGTATTAATGTTTCTATTGTTTCTGAACTGGTATAAGCCACTTCAGCCCTTGGAAGCAAATACTGAGCATACTCAATTATTACCGCTATTCGCATTGGGTTAGAAACCAGAACCCCATTAGAATTCGTAGTAGAACGAATCAAGCCATTTCTAATGAAACGGTCAATAATAGCCATTGCTTTGCGCGGTTCTTTAGGCAAAGCATTTTCAGAATCCAGATGATTTGTTAAAGCGGCAAAATTCGTCTGGTGATATGCATCATGGGTCTTCAGAAAAGCATAAAACAAATCTGAACCTTTAAGTGAACGTATGCCGTGACCTCTATCGTAGGCAATAACAACTTCAAAAGGAGCAAACATCACATTGCTCAAGAAGTCTCTTAAGGCAAGACGTTTTAAATTGTTATCTTCATCTCTATAAGTAACCCAGTCATCGGTATTGCCATACAGCAAGAACTGACTAATAGAGCCACTTTTGAAGATCTCGGCCATATCACTGGCCCATGATGGCAGACGATTATCCATTATTTTATTCTCTCATCATTGGTCCCATATTTCTATGGGCTGCGTCTGGAACAGATTCAACACTATCAGGAAGAATTGGAGCAGGAGCTGGACCTTCCATGTCATTCATTGCCATAAATTCAGCAAGTGCTGCGTTTCCAAGAGCATCCATTTCAGCTTGTTTAACAAGGCCGGAATTATCTTCCAGCAAGTTATCTCCACCAGATACTCTGACTCTGCCTGCAGCTAGGTCATGTCTTTCATCAATAAGACCAGAAAGACGATTCAAGCTGTCTCCATTTGAACCAAAACCAGTGAGCATACCCTTTGCAGTTTCCTGAAATTCAGCCTGAGCTTCAAGCATCTGAGTTTTGCTAAGCTTATCCTGAAGTCTCATCAGTTTAGATTCGGCTTCCTTCAAAGAAGAATCTCTAGTGGCTTCAAGTTTTCTGTAGTTGGCTTCAGCCATTTCTAACTGCTGCCTGTTGTCATTTAATCTTTGTTTAAGCTCCTGATATTGCATTGCTAACTGACCTGCAACCTGAGTATTGCCAACACTAACATTAGCTTTTATCTTAGCAGACAATTCTTTTTCTTTAGCTTCGTCTGTTCTTACAGTTCTTTTCAAACGTTCAACAAAAGCGGCAGAACGAGCCAAATTTTCATTATATTTGCTAAGAAGATTACGCAAATTTTCTTTTTCATTCTCAATCAAGGCTTCTGGGTTATCTTTTTCCAAAGCACCAATGAAGCTACCAAAAAAACCTCTGACTAAAGCCATTAAGCGTTTAAACATTTAAACAAACTCCTTTTATTTTGAGTCATTCATATTCTATTGTTTTTTGGGAATTAATTCAACTACGCTTTTCAAGAATATCAAGAATTTCAGCGCAGCATTTTTCTGCTCTAATTCTTATAGAATCAGCTTCAGCAGATATTTTTGTTACGAATTCTATGTCTTTAATATCCTTCATATTGATAAGAACATTTTTCCAGGCTCCCCAGATACCAAGTTCAAGTGCTCTGGCGCCAACCTGCATATCAGATTTAGAAGCAATATTGCCAACCTTAGCTGCTTCAATCATCATATCCCAAGCGCCATCACCAATTTTCATTGTAGTCAGTGGCACTTCAATAGCTTTTTTCAAACCAGCCTGCATCTTTTCAAATCTTGCAGTTTTTTCAGCATCGGTCTTCTGTGGCATCCTAACAGCTTCAACATAATCATTAAAAGCATTTGTGTCAGCATCAATCATTGGAATCAAATCCATTGCTGTTTTATGCAAAACAGGGATAATTTTTCTTAATGCACCATCATGTTCTTCAAACTTTCTAACACCATAGGTCAGCTTAGCAACCATTGAACCCAATCCAGCTCCAATAGCTGCTATTGAAGCAGAAGCACTTCCACCACCAGGTGCAGAAGTCCTGGCATTGATTGCTTCGATAAAGCCACGGGTCGATAAGCTTGCTAGCGGTTCATTAGGCTCTTCCTTAATCAAATAATCGATGATTCTTTCCTGAGGCTTAAATTGAGAAACAGAACTCAAACCCAGTCTATCAATAACAAGTTTAATCTTTTGAGCTTCATCAATTATAAAAAGATTTTCTTTTTCAATATAATAATCAGCAGCCTTAAGCATTGCTTCCAATGGAACGAGTCCGACAAGTTCGGAGCCGGCAACCCCAACCTTAATTGCTGCAGCTTCTTCCTTGACTGCTTCAAACACGTCTTGCAAAGCGGTTACATGATAATTATTCAAATTAAACGAACACTGAGCCATGCCATATTCATCAACATACCAGCCGAGACCCTTCAATTCCTTAAAACGACCTGGTTCATCTGGTCCTCTGCCTATTTCACGAAGGTTTAAAGCGATTCTATGAGCCTGATTACTTGTTCCAAGAATGTTTACGTTATATGCCAAAAGGAAGAATCTAGCACCAGTAACGGTCGCACCCCATGTTGGTATAAATTCAGCCGGACCAAAATCTGGCTTCCATTCTGGCTGAATGATTTTTTCAGGCAAACCTTCATATTCACCTTTTCTTATCTGCGGTAGTTTCTTACGATATTCCTTATCCTGGGAATGCTCATACAGATACATTGGGAGACCAAGTTCTTCCGCAGCACGTTTTGCAAAGCGCTTAGATACTTCAACACATTCCTCCATTGTTACATTAGCAACAGGAACAAAAGGACAGACATCCATGGCACCCATTCTTGGATGTTCACCATGATGCTTTCTCATATCAATAAGTTCCTTAGCAGCTTTTGCACCAGCCAAAGCGCCTTCAACAATTGCATTTTCATCACCAACAAAGGTATAGACAGTTCTATTGGTAGACTTACCAGGATCAACATCAAGAAGAGTAATCCCTGTAACAGATTTTATAGCATCCGCAATAGCATCAATAACCTTCTGGTCACGGCCTTCAGAAAAATTTGGAACGCATTCAATAATCTTTTTCATATTCATTCCTTTAAGGCATATATTCAATCATTCAACCAATACATTATACCTTTTGTTTAAGCTAGTCACAATAAAAAAGTTCCCTGAATTTAAATAATTCACGGGAGTTTTTTATTCAAATATCAACGTCTAGCTGTTGTTGATTTTTTCTTTTTAGTTGCGGTCTTTTTCTTAGTAGTGCTTCTAGTAGCAGTAGAACTCTTAGACTTAGAGAGCTTTGTCCAAACAGCGTAATTATTACCGCTAGTTGCCAGCTTAAAGTTCTGGTCTTCCGGACACCAATCTTTTCTACCAAGCTTCATTGCAACCTTACCATCAATAACGGCTGCATAGAGATCCTGTTCTGCTTTTACAATCTGAACTTCACTTGTGCTCTTAATTTTATTGGCTTTTCTAACAGCAACAAGCTTCTTAATTTCGTTCTTCAGATTCCAATCGTAAACATGTTCGTAGAAAATACATGGAATACCAGGATGTGTAAGAATATATGCATAACCCTGCATTACTTCATCCTTTGGGAATGGCCAATGATTCTGTTTAGAACCAGTGTCATGGTTATCAAGGAAAGTAACGGCTCTTGCTGGCCACCAGCCAATCAAACCTGTAGGTTTGCCGTCTTTGTCTTTTAATCTCCAATATTCACCCTTTACAGCAACCTGAAGGATACCCTTTGTTGTAAAGTCAAATACGCATCCTACATCGCTCTTGCTTCTATCCAACCAGTCACAAAGCTGCTGACGATGGAAATTCTGGTCATTATTGAGAGTACTTCCAGAGAAGCCCATGTTAGTCCAAAGTTCACCAACAGAGAAAATAGGATTGGTTCCGGCATCATATTCACCATTATACTTGGCATCATAACCCTTTACATAGTCATATCTCCAAGCCTTGAAGCCAAGCTTTTTGAGCCAATTCATCCATTCAATGATATCAGCACGAACCTGGGCATTGGTGTGGTCCAAATCCGGAGCAGGCGGGAAACTATCACCGGTATCAGATTTACCCTGACCACCGAATTGGCCATTACAAACAGCCCACTGTTCCCATTTTGCTTTACCTGAAGCGAAATTATAGATATTCCAAATACCGTTTTTATCCTGATGGCTAGCGCATCTGTGGTTAATAACGATATCTGCTACAGGAGAAATACCATTTTCATTCAAAGCCTTCAGAGCACTCTTTAAAGAGTCAGCATCACCATAGAAGGTTTTATTTTCAGAAGTTCCCAAATCATAGTAGTCACCAGGTAGATACCCCTGATCACTTACAGAGCGTGATACTGGTGGGAGCCACAAGAAGTCAACACCAAGAGCCTTCATGTCGGCGGCTTTGTTTTCAAGGTTCTTATACCAATTACCTTTATTTCCACCAGCTTTGCAATCCCAACCGAACCCCTGCATTACGATACCATTTGATACTCTGGCAGGTGGATCTGCTACGACTGGAGTAGTAGTTATAAACGAGAACAAAGCTGCTATACCAGCTGAAAAAGCAATAACTTTATTTGAGAAGTTCATTTATTATACTCCCTAATCTCTATTGGTGCTAAAATTATACTCAAAAAATACAGAATACGCAACTTTTTCAATTCAAGCCAAAGTCAAGAATTAGAGCGGTTTAATAATTCTATGGGAAAATTATTTTTTTATTATAAACCCAGATTGGTTGTAATCTTGAGTCGATGTACCGTCTATCGTTGGATTCACAATAATACTTCCGTTTGTATCTGTTGCTATTATATAACCCGGCTGACCATAATCTCTTATGGAGGTACCTTTTATGGTAGGATTTACAACCGTTTGTCCCGAGTGGTTCTCAACTGTATAGCCAGATTGAGAATAGTCTCTGACAGAGGTGCCTTTTATAGTGGGATACACTACTGTTTTGCCGTTATTTTTCTCTACTTTATATCCAGACTTAGAGTAATCTCTAACAGAAGTTCCCTTTACAGTCGGGTAGACAACGGAATTCCCTTTTTTATCTGTTTCTATCTTATAGCCTGATTTTGAATAGTCACGAATATTTGTACCTTTTATAGTGGGATAAGCAACAGAATTTCCGCGACTATCCTTTTCTATTTTATAACCAGGTTTTGAATAATCGCGAATATTTGTACCTTTTATGGTCGGATAGACATAATCAGCCGCCAACAAAACACCAGAACAGCAAATACAGCCTAATGTAAGACCAATAATCCTCTTCATAATACAAAGTCTCCTAAGATTACTGCAATAATGGCATTTTTAAAATGCCTTCCATAACTTTATTGCCTTCTTCATCATCAGCAGTAGCTTCAGCAACATTATCCTTAAACATTTGGACAAATGCCATAGCCCAATGTTTGTAAATACCAAGTCCTGGGTATGAAGCAGCAGAAAGAACTACCTTCGGAGCACCTTCAGGCATTGGTCTTTCCTTTACAGTCTGCCCTAGTTCAGTAATAAAATTATTAATAGCAGAAGCGCTCTGAGAAGCAATGCTTTTCAGAAAATTACCTGGATTCGGTGAATACAAAGCACTTTCACTGATTTCTGCAATATGATTTTCCAATTTCATTCTAGAAGCACCCTTTATAAATTCCTGAGAAACTTCTGCAAACCAATCTGCAGATAATCCGGTTTTTTGTTGGAAATCACCGTCCTGAGCAAGACGACCAAGCTGTTCCTGCCATCTGTCCAATACAGCAGCAGCAAAGGCAGCTCCCTTTCTCACCGGCTTCTTAGAAGGAGCCTTAGGAGCTACTTCCTGAGGCTTTTCAGAATCACCGAAAACATCAAAAATATTTTCATCAAATATTGGTGCGGCTTCCTGTTCTACTTCTATTTCTTCATCATCCTGGACAACCATCGGATTAACAATGGAATCATAAATCATTCCTACTGTTTTGCTAGAAATAGAGAAACAATCCACATCAAGAATTCTTGGCAAAGCATATTTTTTTATCATAACAGTCTGAAGCTCTTTTATAAGCTTTTTAGCCCGTTCTTCAGCCAAGCCTCTAGCCTTTGTAATGTCGTTGCCAATGTAATATCTCTGCAGATTCTTTTTAACATCAGTAAAAATAAGCTTCAGATTTGATGACAGTTGATTTACCTTAGTATTTGAATCAATACCAGCCTTAAGCTTTTCTACAAGATATTGAATTCCTGAACAATCAGGAGATGCAGCCATTTTCCAGGATTCTTCTGGATCAACAAAATGACGTTTAACACTTTCATTGGCCATATACTGAGCAAAGATTTCATTCAACTGGTCTTCATCGCGAACGAATTCATGGCCGTCCTTGCCTCTTACAAATACAGTCTGATCTACCCCAGGATTTCTAACCCAATAGCAATTTTTGAACGGTTCATTTTCTGTCCATTCATTTACCCAATCACCGTCGCGTCCCATGAAATCTTCAAAATTGGTTTTTAAACGGCTATCCCATCTTACAGAGGGATCTTCACCTCTTTTGCGAACCAAATCCATATCGAATTTAGTGAAAACGTGGAATAACAATGGAGTTTTACCTGCCCTACTCTGAGGATCATGACCATGACTCCATTCTACCCATTTATTTACCATGTATGGCAAAGACTTAGCTTCCTGATTACCGCCTTCCTGACAAAGCAGCAATGCTGTTACATCACGGTCATCAGAGAATCTATCAAACAAATATGCAACTTTACCACGCAAAAATACTTCAACTAATGCATCATGAGATTTTGCAATTCTGTTTTCATCATAAATTTGCGCTCTAGAACGCGCACCAGGGAAATCCAACACATCGAATTTTTTCAACAAAGTTGCTTCATCCTGAGTGTTTGCCTGAAGAACCAATTCACCTGTCAAAGCACAGAGAGTGGAACCATCCATTTGGATTTGCCCGCCATTTGCCAACGCCACAACACACTTTTTATTTCCTGGCATCATCAACTGTGACAGTCTCTGAACGTCTATTATGCTATTAGTGCGAGGCAATAACGCGTCATTGCAAACCCCAATGACTTCCCCGCCCAGATTACCTAATTCTTTATATAAAAATCTAAATAATTCTGTAATTTTTGAGAATTTGCCCCAAAGCCATTCTAAGTATTTTATCTGGCATTCAACTGGCAAAAGTCTGATTTCATTATTAAGAATTCCCCAATAATTTATATCATCAAGCATTTTCACAAATTGATTGTGGAAATGTCTCTTCACATAATCCTGCAAATCCCAGACATCATCTTCGGAAAGAAGAGTTTCACCACTCTTTGCCGAAGCACTTTTGAAGGAACCTTTTAGTTTCTGCAAATCATCTGCAGTAGGCATAAAATCAGACTGGCATTCAAACAAGAAGCCATTCATGAATATTTTAATAATATCTGTAATATTTAAAAGTCTGATAAAAGCTGCACAATTCGGAATCTGTTTATAGGGTCTTATAGTAAATCTAGTAACAATAGCAGTGCTTTCGCGTCCACCAGCGGGATTTATTTCTTCAAGATAATCCCTGGCTTCTGGTTGTTGCCCAAAGTTACTTACCCAGACAGACAAAGCTTTATCATTACCTCTTACCAGTTCTGAAGTAAGATATGATTTACCGCATTGACTAGCACCGAAAATACCCAATGCAACAGGTCTATGAGCAGATTCCCTGATTCTTTTTGCCGTTGTAAGTTTTTCGTGCAAAAAGCGCTCCATGCCCTTTCTCACCTGAACATCCTTCAGATACTTAGTAGTCCAATCAGATGCATTTTCAAGTAAATTACTGACATTGTCTGCCATTTGAATTATTTGTTGTTCTTCAGGTCTAAGCATACCTTGCTGCATCATTTATCTCCTACATTATCTGTTGCATTTTTTGCAGTATTGTCTATAGTTTTTGCTGCAGTATTATCAGTTACATCATCTACTGCTTCTGCTGCAGTATCAACATCATTGTCTGCAGCATTATTTGTTGTTTTGTCTGCAGTATTGCCATCAAATTCACTCACAAATTTCTGCAACTTTTTTTTCAATTCTTCTTCGCCTTCATGAGCATTCAACAAACATTTTTTCAAATCTTCTTGAGAATGCTTAAAAAAAGAATTTTTGCATACGGGACATAAGCCTTCAGGATTAATACCAGCAGAATCTTCTTTTCCTATGCTTTCAGAATCCTTATCTTCAGGACCTGACTTTTCTGGAGCGGCCTTGGAATCATTCTGCGGTGTAACGCCATTATTGCCAGCGCCACCGCCAATTCCGCCACCAGCACCACCTTCAGGGGCACCGCCAATTCCGCCGGCACCGCCACCAATTCCACCAGCACCACCATTTATTACGGTTGGTCCACCAGCCATTCCTGGCATTTGCCCAAATGGACTTTGAGCTTGAGGAATTAATCTTAGAAGTAGCAGAATAATAATTATTATCAATAAAATAATGGCCAACCATTTAACCCACCAGTATCCACCCAGACCAGCCATGACCATCTTTTCTTCTTGCTTCTTTACAGGCTTTTTGCTCTGAGCCTTTGGCTTAGAGCCAGAAAAATTATTTTCCTGTTTTACTTCTTGCGTTATTTCCTGCTTTACTACTTGTTTTACTTCCTGCTTTATTTCCTGAGTTTGAGTTTTTTCGTCAGGTAATTCAGCAAAAAGCGATGAAGCAACAACCACGGCAGATTCTTTCAAAGTAACCTCTGACTCTGCTGATTCAGAAATTGAAGAGTCGACAGATACGGCCAAATCTTCAGTCTGCGCTGTCTTTATTTCACTGATAAAAGAATCCCAGTTAGGATAAATACCTGAGCTGCCCATTAAATTATTCTCATCATTATATCCCCATTGAACAATTGTTGGCTTTCCACCAATAATCCAAATCTGGTTCGGATTTGGCCTTTTACCAACAATAGAAAGGAATTGCGAATAATCATGTTCTTTACCGGTTTTTCCTTTGCCATCAGCAATATATTTATCAATACGACAAAAAGCTTCAGTAATAAACCGGTCAACCTTTTGCTGGTCTAATTCAGACAACTGAGAATAGTGGACTGGCTTACCAGATAAGGCTGAAGTCCATTCAACATTGGTATTATCAGTAGAAAAACCGTCTATTTCCGGTCTTGCAAATAAATTCTTATACGCATCAGACGGTTCAATTGAATGCATTACAGACTGCAAATGCCCATAATACTGGTGAACAACCTGATTTCTAAAACGTTCGGCCCTAAAGCCATGTGTATCTGTTTTGGTTACTGTAATCATGTCAAAACAACTCCAGCATAGGTTACTCGATTAGTTCCCCTGGCTACCACTAAGAATCCACGCATTTCTTTTATTATATTTCCGCCAGAAGCTCCAAGCACCCGTTCGTGCAAGGTTGGATTAAAACCTTCACCTTCCATAGAAATAAAATTATAATTTTCTGATAAAGAAGACAAATAATTAGCCGCAGCTTTTATCAGTTTTCTCCTATCAATCCATTTAATTCCAGCAATTCCATCAAGAAATCTATCACCCAGACTCTTTAAGACAAAAAGCTTCTGTTCCGGAGTTCCATGCCTGATAAATTTTTTGCATGGTATTAAAGCTAGAATTGCAACAGCAATACATTCTGCCGATACTTCATCAGCTGTCTTCGCATATTCTATCATTTTATTTAAAGCATCAGCTTCAACAGGGTCACCTAAGTTCTGTTTTTCTAATAGTTTGATAGCAAATGCATTATTATCCTTCGAATTAATTTCGGAAGGAATCATAGGTGCAGAAACTGCAGTTGAGGTTTCCTTAGGTTCATCGCAGAATAGATTACTGACAGGCACAACCGGCTCTTGCGGCAAGATTGTCTGTATACTTTTGTCAGATTCAGAACTATTATTAGCAATTATTTTTTGAGAATGCTTAGATTTATATTCGGATATCATATTTCGAACAATTTTAAGCTCATCTGAATTTAATTGTTCAACCACTTCTGATTCTGAAAAAGAAGGAAGGAAACTACTTTTGTAGTTATCATTATTTTCCTTTTTTTCTGGTGGAAAATCTAACAATTCGTTATCCATTTAATCCTCCGTTTATAAATCAAAACATCCTGTATCAAGCCAATACTGATCTGAAACCATAGTTTTCAGATTCAAAGAAATAGCTTGTTTATCAGCCTTTTTGCTATTTTCATCAAAAACAGCCGTTACTTCAACATTTTCACGGTTATTTTCATCCTGCGCAAGAACAACAGTAAAAGGACCTTTTCCTTTTAATTTTTCACGGTCTATGGCAACTTCCCAAATTGGATTTACCATGCAATTCGGTGAATCTATTTTCCTGACCCCGAGTAAAGTGTTCTTGTCCAATTCCATTTTTGAAGCATTTCCACTGGCATTCGGGAAAAATACATTATCCATAGTCATGGAATCCTTAATAAAGGTTCCAATAAAACACTCTCTCTGTTTAATTTTACTATTTTCAGAATGAATTGAAATATCTTCCAGCTTTTTCAATTTTTCTGCAAATAACCATACTAGAGCTCCAACAACGCATGTCGTTTTCGGGTCTGCAATACCACCGCCACGCTGAGCAAACGGATACCAACTTCCAGCAGCAAATCCTTTCAGACAAATAATTCCAGATGGTTTTACCGGCATATATCTGAGAAGAATTTCGCGAATAACAGGCAAAGAGGAAGGCTTGCCCCCAAGCACAAGAACGTCACAGCTAAATTGGGCAATAACTTCTGAAAATATTCTTAAAACATTATCTAGAACGTTAGATATAACATTGTTTGTCGCTATTCTAGAAATTCTCCAAGGAATTTCTGCTAAAGTCATATCAACCCCAAACACAGATTTCATCTGTTCAGAAAAGAAATCAAGAACATTATTTCCTGGCATTCTGTCTGGGAAGAACCTATCAAAGCTAAGTTCGATATTCTGGTCTTCGCTGTCCATTTCAGCAAATTCCAAAAATCTTAAAGACATTGGAATCCATATCTGACGACACATTTCAGCTTTCATAGTAACAAATCTATTTAAATCGCTATCGTGTCCGCCATGACCTGGACCAAACAGATTTCTGAAATCTTCCCAGTTAATATCTTCATTCTTTTCCTTCGCCCAATTGAAAATCTTTTTCAGAATTATTTTTTCAATAATTCTTTTTGTTATTTCATCTCCGGCAACAGAGAATCCTTCAGAGAAGATGTTTTTTTGTTCAATTATATGAGCATTGCTATTGTAGTATTCAGCAATCATTAAATCGCTGGTTCCACCGCCAATATCAATACTTGCAATTCTAAGAACATCTGCTTCCATGCCATTTTCAAGCAAACGTTTACGTCCAAGAGATGCCAATGCAGTATGGCAATCACCCATGAAATGGTTCTGAATCTGGCTATAAAGATATGTAAGTTGTATCGCAGAAGCTTCATCCATATCTATGAAAACATTTGGTTTTTCGGAAGGATTTTTGTGGGTTGTAAAAAAGAACATGTCTATAGCACCCTGAATCCTGTTAACATAAACAGATTTTTCAGCCTGAGACATACCGCATGGAACGGTCAATACTATATTTTTAAGTCTTCTGACAGTCTGGCGCTGACCTCTAGATTTTCTATAGGCATATGAATTTATCTGAGCATAAACATGGCAAAGAATTTCGACCATAGCAAAGGTCATCATGGAACTAGCAGGATAGCAATGGTCAAAGCTTGGATTTACATCATCAGCCCTAAAGAATCCATCGTCATCCAAGCATGACAGTAGATGAGAAGCAACCTTTTTACCAATACCTCCGTCCAATACATTAAAATACCATGGCAATGTCCTCTGCTTATTATCCCACAAATAACGTTTGGGGCTAGACATACCGGTATCACCACCATCAAAGGGCTCCATTTCTACTGCTTCTTGACCTAATCTTACGATACCGGGCCATACAAATCGTGAAGACAATGCAGGAATTTTGTAATCAACGCCTTCAAAAAGAGCTGGATAGAATTTGAAGCTTGTTGAAAATGGCTCCGTATAAACTATGGTAGGATCCTTTAAGTTACGGATTTCCATTTTGCTGCATTCATCTAATCTAACGGCAGTATCACTACGTTCTTCGGCAATCATACCGCAAGCCCTACTATTACCAAGGTCAAGAATCAAATTAACATCTATATCATTACCTTCAGGTGACAAAATAGCTATTTCAGGTATAATTTCTGCCTGTTTCAATCCATCGATTAAAGTAAAAAACGCAGCAAGAGAAATTGCTGCAGCAGGAACAGCTTCATCTGCAGAAACAGGAATATCAATAAGTGCAGATTTTATCCAGTTCATCATTGCCGGAGTCTGGAAGAAATGGGTATTCCCTGAATCCAACTGGAATACAGCACCGATATCCTCCGGTAACAAACCTGTTCCCTGTTTATCGCCTACAGCATCTGGATTTTCATTGATTGTGGTATCAACGGCTAATGCATATTTAAAAATATTGTCATCCATTTGGAGTGCAGGGCGGGTTATCATGATTCTAGCCCAGTCAACACTCTTTGTTGGAATAGATTTATCTGAAGTTTTCAAACAAAAAGGTAAAGGAAGCCATTTGCCCAAGCATGCTCGTAATGCGTCACCAAAGCATATTGAAATGCCACCAATATCTTTTAAAAGGGTATCACCGGCAACAGCGTTCTGGATCGGTTTATCGCCAAGCTGAAGACAAAATGCAGAATTGGGTTCGCTTAAAACTCTGTAATTCCAAGTTTTATCAAGCAACGAATCAGTAAATCTAAAACCTTCCTCTGGAGAATAAAAGGATAGACCAGTAGAAACAAGAAAATTAATATTTTGCATCTTTATTCAGCCTCTGCAATTTCTTCAGTATCATTTTCAATGGCATTTTCTTCAACAGACCAGTTAAAAGCGGCTTTACAAGGTGGGATCAGCACAATTCCAATTAATAGCACCAAACCACTTTGAATAAGAAAAGCCAGAACAAACAATTCTACTATTACAACAACACACCAGATTAATAATTCTTGATTAATTACAGTTTCTTGTTTATCCATTAGTAGCCCACCAGCCCATTTATCAGATTAATAGATTCCAAAGCCTTTTTGTGTCCCTGCTCTGCAGCTTTCTTGAAATACTGCATAGCAACAGTAATATCCTGTTTGACTCCCATTCCAAATTGATAAATATTTCCAACCAAATATTGAGATTCCGCATCTCCTTTATTGGCGGCTATATCCAGCCAAGCCTTAGCAGCGTTAAAGTCCTGTTTTACTCCATGCCCACGATAATACAGTTCACCAATCAAGCGGCAGGAAAATGCTGAACCAGCCTTAGCAATAGGCGCTAGCATCTTAATTACTTCGTATGCATATTGTTCGCCATTCTGAATTATAGACATCGCTTTCTTTTCTATAGGATTAATATCATATTCGGTATCAGAGCTATTAAGATTGTCGGAAGTATTATCTACAGCTGGCTGTTCCTGAATCAGACAAGAAGCCTTTGTGGAAACAGCATCATCAGTCTCAGTGTCCATTTTCTTTTTTTCAGCTTCAACCTCATCCTTCGGCTTTTCAGATTTCTTTATAGCTGATTTGAAAAGTATTACCGGTTCGCTTTTAAGTTTTACAGGGATTGCAGCCATACCAGAGGTTTCAGACTTTGAGGCATCGTTATACCAAGCATTAAATACCTTTACCATCCCATTGGAATCTTCGCCAAAAACAATACCTAATCTTCCACCTGGGTTGGAAAAAGCTTCAGGTCTAGGAGTTGAATTGTTTTTTTCCTCTGCAACGGGAGAATTTTTCACAATATCCTGAGTTGCAACCGCTACTTCTTTGTCTTGTTCTGCTGTTATTAATTTAATACCTAAAGCAGAAATCCAAGCTCTTGTTGCCCAAATAGCAAGGTCTAACGGCACATCTGCCTTTTCGGTAAATTCAGATGAGATTAAGTTTGCAGCAGAAATTTCAATTGTATTACCACTTTTTCTGACTTTCCATGGTAGGCGACAACTTAAGCTTTGCTTTAATGTCTGCACTTCTTCAGAATCAGCAATACATCCATTTGAAACTAGATTTTTCTCAAAAATAGCAGGATTATCAAACAATGTTGGGTCATTCTTTCTAACCAACAGCATTAAAGCATTCAACGCAATATTTCTTTGAGTGTTCAAGCCTTTCACCCCCCATGCTAACTTTACATTATCAAATAAATAAACATAAAAGTCAACATTCTCAAAGTTCAGCATAAACCAAACTTGTCGATATTGAATCAGAACAGGTGTAGGGTTTACTTATAAAGTCCTAAGAAAGCCAGAATAAATCAAATGAATATTGGACATCCGCTCAGCTAGAAGTTCAAAAGCAGGCAAACCAGTACAATGCCCCGTATAGAATTCGGTTTTCATTTTTGATAATTTATCTGCTGTTTCTTCGATTGCCTTTAAGTCTTCTGGTGAGAAATCAGAATTCCTATTCATATGAAAGCCACTAAAAACATAATCGGGGTCTCTTCCATATATTAAGTTGAATCTGTTTAATATATTTATTATCCCATTATGAGCACAGCCTGAGATTAACACTAGTTTATTTTCAGAATCAATAACCACATATTGCTCGTGAGAAAAATCATCCTGAACAAGGTGGTTGTTATCTCTCTTCCTCAAAGTTAGATTACTTTCCGGCCAGTTAATTCTTTCTATAACATTTGAAAAAACAGATATTTCTTCGTCTATTTTTAAATCAGAATCAATCAGCTTTAACTGCTTCAGTTTCAATATATTTTTATCAATACCTATATATTTTTCAAAACCACCCTTAATGTTGTAAAAATCATTCACAGCATTTTTATGCATAAATATATCAGCATGGCTATTAATTTCACCAAAACTCATTACTCCACCGCAATGGTCGTAATGTCCATGACTCAAGATTACTGTATCAATCAAGTGTAAATCGATACCTAATTTTTCTGCATTTTTCCAGGTTAAAGCAGAGGCGCCAGTATCAATCAGCATCTTATGCTTTTCCGTTTCTACATAAAAGCATAAACCGTGTTCTGCAAATAATTCATTATTCTCTGTTGTATCTTCGATTATATTTACAATTTTCATAATTCAATATATTTCCAGAATTCCGGAAAGGAAATATCCACACATTCCTTGTTTTTTATATTCAGTGCTAGATTAGCTGCCTTAGCTAAAACTGCAAAGCTCATGGCTAATCTATGATCATTGTAAGAATCTAGTTCAGTTGCTTTAAACAGGCCGCCACCAATTATTTCATAACCATCTGCTTTTTCATTACAGTTAATTCCTATTTTTTTCAACTGGCTAATAAGACAGCTTATTCTGTCGCTTTCTTTTACCCGTAATTCACCTGCTCCAGAAACAATAGATTTTCCTTTCGCAAACGCCATAGCTATAGCTAGAACAGGCAATTCATCTATTACCGACGGTATTTCTTCAAAATTAATATCTGTTGCAATTAGATTTCCACCGCCAACAATCAGATTTCCTACTGGTTCAAATCCATCATAATAATCATTAATAACTATTTCAGCACCCATACGTTTCAAAACGTTTAAAAATCCTGTTCGCGTAGGGTTTAGCAGCACTTTTTCCAAACAGATTTTTTTACCTGTTATTGCTGCAAGAACCGCAAAATACGCTGCACTGCTAATATCGCCAGGAATATTAAAAATTAACTCTGATTTATCCTTATTAGCATTTATGTGTTTTAAAAGTCGCTCTGTATGGTCACGGCTTATTCTTTTTTCGGTTACTGTTGTTTCTTTTTGAGCGGCCATACCAGCAAAAAGAATAGCTGATTTTACTTGTGCAGAACCGGTTGTATTCTCAAAATTCACTGGTTCTGAACAACCATTAGCATTTATATATATTGGCAAATGATTGTCTGTGCATTTTATATCAAGCTTCATTAATTCTCTTAGTGGTTTTACAACACGTTCCATAGGTCTAACAGACAAAGAATCATCGCCTGATAATTTAAAGTGTCCCTTAAAATTAGCCAGGATTCCGCACAATAATCGGGCTGTCGTTCCAGAATTTTTGCAGTCAACACAAACAGGTGAGCAAGCACTGCCGAAACAGTTATCTAACTTTGATGTTGGACACAGTCTAATACCATTTTCAACTTTTTCCACATTAACACCTAACTGTTTCACTATCTCTAATGAAGTTAAAACATCCTGGCCATTTGGGAGGTTATAAATTACTATATTTTTCTTAAGCAGCAAAGAAATAAGCACAAGCCTATGTGCTACTGATTTATCGCCAGAAAAAGTAAGTGTTCGGATATTATCATGCATAAAAATATTATAACATAAACAAAAATTCCACTAAAGAATATGATTTTCTGTTATCTTGGATAATTCAGCATTTGGAATAACTTACATTCATTGTAATACCAGTAAAAATAATTAATTTTACAATAGTAAAAAATACCTAAACATCAGTCGATAAGGCGTGTATGAAAAATTTCAGCAAAATAGCCTTATTGGTATTATTATACTTAGTCATAGCCATAACACCCGCATATTGTGTCATGGGCCCTACTCTTTTACTTGATAATCAGGAAAAGAACGAAAAGGAATTCACCTTCGGTGCTGGTCCTATTGTAAGATACAAGCACAATGAATCATCAACACTAGATTTCAAAGGCGACATGGCAATGTGGGGCGTCAGAATATGCGGTGGTCCAATGAACGACCCACAATTCGGATTAATGTATTGTGCAGGGGAACAAAAAAGCGAGGTTTTAAAGTATAACCTCAACATGACAGGTATTTCCCTGGAAAACTCATTCAAATCCGACCCTAGATTCAGATGGCGTGTAACCGCTGGTATTGGGAATTATAAACTTAAAAGCAAGTATTCCGGTCACGTGTATAAAGACGGAACCTACGGCTTCTTTGAACCAATGTTTCTAGGAGTATTGCCACTTAACAGAAATATTATTCTGGAAATAGGTGTTGGCTACACATTTGCAGACGCCACTGGTGTTCGAGTTGAAGGCTTTGCTGCTACTGGTGAATTGCTCTTGGGAAAATTTTAATAGCTATAAAAAATAACCTTTCTCTTCGCGAGAAAGGTTATTTTTTATCCTAAGTTCTTGATTTTTGAATACAGACGGTCTGAACGATCGAAAGCATCCTTGTAGTTTATATCAGCGTTACATATAGTATCATACATATGCAATGCATCTTTATACTTCTTGGCCAATTCCAAACCTTCAGCAGTTCTATACATAGCATCCTTTATTTTGTCGGTCATCATTTCAGGATCTATATCCAGAGTCTGAATTATTTCTAATGCCAATTCTGGTTTTTTACTGCCAAGCCATGCATCAACCAGCAATAATCCAGCCTCTCTGTTGCGTTCAGTAGCAAATTCAGGACTCAGTAAATCAATAACCTCATCCCAACGCCTCATAATGCTCAAGTCTTTAGCTCGTTCAAGCTTCTTACCTAATTCAAGAACCCCTGTCTTCGGAGCAGCATCAGGAATATTGCTTTTGATTGAAGCTGTTTCAACATCCATAGAACTATAAGGTGATACAGAACCTTCATCTATTTTATTTGATGTATTAAAATCGCTAATCAAGCTATCCAAAGAAGACGCGCTAGAAGTAGGAACACGGGCTGTTCCGCCTAATTCCTCAGGCAATTCTTCAGTATCAAAGCCTTCAAGTAAAGAATCATCATCCGCAAATGGGTCAAGAGTCTGAATATCATCAGGCAGTGAAGGCAATTCTTTGCTTTCTGAAGCATTGTTTTCTGCTTCTTCCTGCAGGAAGTCAGGAATTGGCGTAGACGGCCTCTGTTCTTCTTCAAAGCCTTCAGGAGGTGGTTCAACGAAATTAGCTACTTCATCAAATTCATCTCCACCCATACCAGGCATACCAAGCTCATCAGAAAGCTTTGGAACATCATCAACAAGAGTAGATGTATCAACAGCCTCTTTCTTTAAACCGTTCATTATTTCTATGAGTTGGCTATTACCTGGGTTTTGATTAATAAAAACATTATATTGTTCTATAGCCTGAGAAATCTTTTTCAGCTTCTTCATTGAAGAAGTATAAACAACATGTATACCAATGTTGTTTATGCTGCGATTAAGAACTTCAACACATTCACGGGCAGCTTCGTTATACATGCCGCATTTTGAGAAAGTTCTAGCCAGCAATTCGCGATATTCAATCTTATCTTTAATTCTTATGGCCTCACTAAGAACAGGTACTATTTCATCGGTCATAGTTCTATTCTTAATATATCCTTCAGCCAAAGCGATAATTGTATCCTGATCATTTGGTGCATCATTATGATAATCGGTAAGGATTTCCATAGCAGCTTGTGAAGTATCCTTAGCAGCTGCATAATGATGAGCGAGCATGGGCAGTAAGTCTCTTCGGCTAGGATCATTACGATACATATCTTCATACATTTTAATAGCTTCATGAGAGGTATCTTTAACTGCAACAGAAGCTTTTGCCAGATGTCCCCATGCAATGGCATTTTCAGGGAAGCCCTTCAAAACGGCCTTAGCATGCATCTGAACCTTTTCATAGTTTTCCAATGCATAATAAGCCTGAATAAGAACTTCGCGTATCTGTCTATCTCTCTGAATTGGCTGTTTTTTAATCAAACCCTTTTCACCAAATTTGACGGCTTTTTCATAATTTCCAGCATCAAAAGCCTTTTGAGCTTTTACCAATGGATCGCCGCCCCACATAGCTATGTCAGGTAAAAATTGAAGTATAAATACAAATGCAATAATTCCAAGGAACAGTGAAAAACCTATAAGAATCCAAGTCTTACTTAATTCCCACCAAAGTTTATAGTAGATAAAATTATTGTCTTTCTGGGCCTTTGCAAAATCTGGTTCTTTTTCCAAAAATTCATTATATATTTCGTTTGCTTGTTCGTATTCTTCGTTTTCAATGAAAATTTCAATTTTTGTCCAAAGAATATCTCTTTTTGTTTCGCTATCCAAATCCGGGTCTGGCAAAACTATATTGAAATTTTTCAAAGCCTGCTCTTTATCGGGATCTTCCTTGAGTAAATAGCATCTGCCTATATGATAAGGCGCTTCCTTAAACTTCTTAGGTTTATAATTGTAAGCTTCCTTAAATACTTTTAAAGCTTTATCAAATTCCTGATCTTCGTTATAAAGTTCAAGCATTTCGTTATAACGTTTCAGAAGGTCTTTTTCATATAAAATTTTGTCTTCAACTTCCTGTTTACCAGGCAAATCAGGATAAATCTTATTAATTTCCTGAATATTCAGTAAAGCGTCTTCAAGATACTCATCCTTAAACTTAGTTCTTGCAGATTCAAGCAGTTTTTCCGCCTCAGCAATCTTAGCAACTTCAGGGTCTTCTTCACTTTCAGAAGCTTCGACCTTTTTTGATTTGGTATCAGTCTTAGTAGTTTCTTCGCCTAATACAGAAGCCAAAACTTCATCAGCGTCTTCACCGAATAAATCCTCATCACTACCCATTTCATCAGGCAATGGTGGCTCTTTTTTCTTTTCTTCCTTCTTTTCAGGCTGTTTCTTTTCTGGTTCAGGTCTTTCCTCAACCTTTGCTTTTGCCTTTGAGCTCGGAGTAAGCTTAGACAATTCTGCTAAGTCTTCGTCTACATCGGTTTCATTTTCTTCAGTAAAATCATATTCTGGCTCCGAATCTTTAGAAGAAGCCATATTATAATCAGAAAAATCAGGAGCACCGGCTGTTTCGGTCGGGTCATTTTCAAATGGACTTTCAGGAGCGTCAAGGTCTTCGCCGTCATAAGCAATCGGAGTAGTCCTTACTAGAAAACTACTATCCTTAGTCAGTTTTTTAGCTGTATTTACCCCATATTGCTGGCAAGTATAAAGGAATTGAAAATCATTAAAAATGATTGGGGAATCCGGCATTGCCTCCAAAACCTTGCTCATCTGGTCGAAAGCTTGGGAAATATTGCCTTTCCTAAACAGAATCTTGGCGAAAATATAATTAGAAATAGCACTTCCATTGTTTGCTATTGCTGTAGAAGCATATTGGGAAGCTCTATCATAATCTCCCTGCTGAAAAGCAATATCAGCTAATATAGTAAATACTGCAGCGTCGTCAGGACTGACCTTGGCCTGTTTTTCAAGCTTAGCTTTGGTTCTATCAAGCAAATCTTTTTTCAGGTTCTTGAGCTTCGGGTCCATTGCATTTCCGCTCAATTCCTGACGAAGCAGTTCATTGTAAGCCTCACCATACATTCTTGCGCTCAAGAATTTACGTAAGGTTGCATAATCAGAGTTGTCTGCAAACAAAATGCTTGCAGACATTAACATCAATAATACTATTATTAGCCGACTTATAGCTTTTTTCATTGGATCATATTAGCGCCACAATACTGGCAACAATAAGAGCCTTCGGGATTTGCTTTCCCGCAGGATGGACATGGAATCTGCCCTGGTTCAAGGATGTTTTCCATTTCTTCTACTGAAGCGACAGATTCATCTTGAGCTTCAGCCATCATTTTTTCCATGACAGCTTCTGCTTCAGCAGCAGCCTGTGTTGCATTTTTGCTCTGAATTTTGTCATATGCTGCTTGAGCTGCTTTCAGACCGTTCTGGAATGCAACATTGTATGGGTTATTCTGAAGGAAGTTAGCATAGATATCAAGAAGTTCAGAAAGACGGTTCTGCTTCTTATATGCTTCAAGCATAATTGCATGAACATATTCGTTGTTAATATCTTCGTTGATAACGTCTTCACATAGACGCAGACAATCATCAAACTGCCTTGTTCTAAGATATACATTAGCAACACCAAGCTTGAAATCCGGTTCTGGGGAACCTATTTCCATCATTTTCTGGAATACCTTCATTGCCTTGTCGTCAGAACGATTCTTCTTGAGATAATACTTACCCAGAGGTTTAAGAACTTCAACATTATCATGGTCGATATTCAACCACTGTTCAAGAACTGCAACACCTTCATCGGTAAGATTCTTTTGCTGTGCATAGTAAGAGCCAAGCAATGAAACAAGAGCAATATTACGTGATTCCTTTTTGTAAAGGTTCAATAATTCTGGCAAAGCTTCCGGAGCCAGCATTCTACGGCCAAGATATGCATAACCAAGCCAGAGATGCGCTTCTTCGCTCTTCGGAGACAAAGAAATCAAATGCTTACATTCTCCGACGGCCAGATCATATCTACCTTTCTTCAGGTAGCACTGAGCAGACAACTTAGCTATTTCAAATGTATCAGCATTATTCAAGTAAGCCGAGTGTCTAACCTTCTGAAGTTCTTCCAGACAAGTGTC
>JAZUDR010000288.1:0-12354 GCA_045639725.1 Candidatus Avigastranaerophilus sp.
CTTATTCTATCGGCGCTAACGGGAAAAGAAAGCTTTTTATCGACTATGCCGGCGCAGCTTCCAAGAAAACTTTCAATGCCAATAAAATCATACTCAATAAATATGGTAAAGACAGTTATGCCAATACCGTATATAACAAAGGCATGCTGAGCTATGGCTACAATCCAGTAACCGGTCTTTTCATGCAGTCGGCTCAGTTCGAAAATTCAACGTCAATAGCCCAGATTGGCGAGCAGAAATTTACGGGTGAATCATATTTGATTAATGATGCTGCCACGGCTCTCGCTGTATTAGAATATACATGCAAGAGAAGTCTAAGTTCGGCAGAAGCTGTTGATTTTACTACAGATGATTTGACGACTGACCTGTTTGCCGGCGATGTAATAACCATTGACAGAACCGACTTAGGAATAAGTGGAGAATTTCAGATAACTTCTATCAGCACTAGTGATGTCAAAAGCGAAATAACCGCGGTCAGATTCGACCGCTCAGTTTTCACTGTCACCGGATCAACCAATACAGTTGCATGGACTAACGAAAAAAATATCGCTCCTGCTCTTACACCAGCGCAGGCAACCAACCTTTTCCTTTCTACAGGTTTCGACATCAATCCTGATGGAACTGGTAACCCTTATATAAGCGGTACTTTTACGGTTCCGGATGGTGGTTGGTTGGCTGCTGCTGTCCAATATGGAATTGGAGCAAGTCCGACAAATTATACTGAATTAGCTTTAATACCAGAAGGAAGATTCAAGATTCAGCCTGTAAACGTCGGCACAGTCTACACAATCAGAGTCAGAATGATAACAGCCACAGGCCATTCTGATTATATTACTGGTCAGATAACTTCAACTGGTGACACTGTGCCACCAGCCATTCCGACAATTGTTTTAAACTCTACTGAGAAAAGCGTTATTGTTAAATGTGCTATTGATAACCCTCCTAGTGATATGGGTGGTTTTCAGATTTGGAGAAAGAAGCATACAGAAGAAGTTTTTACTTTGGTTGGTAATGTTGCTGCTAATTTTGGTTATGCGAGTTTTCCTGATCATGTTGAAACATTTGTAGAATACGATTATAAAGCAAAATCTTATGACAGAAGCGGTAATTTAAGCGACTTTTCAAACGTTGTCAGCATAACTCCAACTGGACTAGAAGCAACTGAACTCGCCGCTACTGCATTAAAAATTCCTACTGGCTCAATTCTTAATATTAATGCGAAAGGTTCAACCACAGAATCAATAAAGACTGCAAACGGTGTTATTGATGGCTCTGGCTTCGGGCATCACGGTCAGGCTTATGGCGGAGTGAGCGTATTAGACGGTGGCGAGGGGTTTAGTTTTGATGGGGCTAATAATTCCTATGTCGGCTTAAATTCTGTTGTGCCTAACATAAACAATCTGCACGCTTACACTGTCACAATGAAGACCAAAGATGTTGTGATAGGTTCAAGCGATTATGCAAGACCATTCTGTTTTGGTTATGCAAGTGGTCATATGGGCACTCTGACATTCGCCCACAATAATGGCGGCAAGGAATGGGTAGTATATTTCGGTGACAGACCTACTCCGACCGATACAGAAAAGAGCATTAATATTGAATTGCAAGCCTCAGAACTCGCTGAAGAACATACATACACTGCAACTGTTGATTACGATAACGGTATTGCTGTTCTTTATCGTGACGGGCTTGAGGTCGGAAGAAACGAACAATGGCATACTACACCTAAGAGCGGTGTTACATTGTGCTATCTTGGTATTAACATCAATCGTACCACATACCCGTATTCGGGCAAATTAAAAGACGTAAGAATCTACCCACGTGCTCTCTCCGCCGTTGAAGTCAAATCCTTGTTTATGATACCACAGGAAGCCGTATTAAGCCGTGTCACAGCCGATGTTATCGGTGCCAATGCGGTCAATGCAGTGCATCTCAATAGCGGTAGTGTGACGGCTAATGCGGTCGGCACTAATGAGATTATTACAAATGTTGCTAACATCTCACAAGCAGTTGTCAACAATCTTAATGTCAGCGGTAATGCTACTTTTCAGAGCGGTCTCACCAATACTCTTAATTCTGCTAAGTCTGACGCCGCCGCAAAAGTTAAGGTTGTTACTGATAACATCTACACGGGCGGTACCACTACAATCAACGGCGGTAAGATAACTACGGGAAGTATAACTGCGAATCAGTTGAACGTCACAGCGATTCAAAAACCTTATGGCTGTATATGTGAAATATCGGGAAAAGGTTTTACAACTGCATCTGCTGGAACAGCCAATAATCTTTTTGATTCGAGTTTCTCTAACAATCACGGAACTGCAACATCAGGATTAGTTGGCGGAGTTGGTGACAGAGGAGCTTATTTATATTATAACGGCACTAGCGGAGTTATTCAAATCCCAAATTGGTTCAAAACAAGAGGAACTAGAGATTTCACACTCGAATTAAGTTTCTTTAACAACAAAGGGGCAAGGTGCGAATTAATAAATTCTTGTACCGACTTTTCTGCTCAGGCTGGAATGTGGCTTGCCTATGCTTCTAATCCGACTAATCTATATTTTGGAATGGGTAATGGTTCTTCTTACGGCAATATTCAGATACCTCTGTTATATTCCGATGCGAATTGGCACACGATAATTATCGTGAGAAACGGTAGCAACATTGGTATATGGCTAGATGGCTCAAAGGTATCTACTGGAACACTCAATTTTGACATTAGCAACAATGCAAATTATATCCAGCTTGGGGGGTGGTCATCTAGTCTTATTCTCAAAGGCGGTATAGAACACTTTAGAATGTGGTCACGTGCCCTTTCTGACGCAGAAGTAAAGACCCTCTATATGCTCGGAAACGATACCGAATCAGGTCAGATAACATCAGACAGAATCGCTACCGACGCCTTGAGAAGCAGAACCGCTCCAACAGGCACTGTAGATGGTTCGACCTTTACAAATAGTGGTAGTATGTTTAATCTAGGTGGACAAGGGTTTATTGCTACACCTTATTTTTATGCTTCCAATAATGGAGGAGGGATTAAAAAAGGGTTTAAGGTCGGTAACGTTTTACTGAATGAAAATGTTGGAATTGACGGCATAAATTACGAATCCGCCTTATATTATTCTGCTACCAAGAACGTATATGCAACGGGGGTAGCAGTGATGTTGCCAGCTAATAATGCTGTTCCTTCTCGTGGTGTGTTCGTTGATAACCGTAACAACATGGGCGTAGGGGTGCATATACAAAATCGTGGCACTACATTCGGTATTGATGTTGAAAACTATAGCAGCGGTTACGGCATTTTTGCTGCTAGTGACACAACTAATATTGCTGGTTCTGCGAACATCTACTCGAAAAATGCGAATCCAAACGCGAATGCACACGGTATTTACTGTATGGCAACCAGCCAGACATACAACGCATTGTATATTGGGCTCGGCAAAGCGACTTCATCGGGCGGTTGGTCTACTACTTCAGATAGAAATAAAAAAGCGAAAATCAAGAGTGTATCAGTGCTAAACCGCTTAAAAAACATTGAAATAAGCTCCTGGAAATTCAATAGAGATACTTTTGACGATTCTGAAGTCGAAAGAAAATATTCAGAATCAAAAGGAATCCCTTATGTTGGCATAAAAAAGAAAAACGAAGGCACAACCAACGAACCTTTACACATCGGTGTTATGGCGCAGGACTTCAACAAAACTTTCGGTTGCAATTTCGGCTCTGATGAAGAAATCAACTACACTGACACCATAGGCGTATGTATGCGTGCAATACAAGAGTTATCGGCTCAGTTAGACGATACCAAGCGTGAACTTAGAGCGGTAAAACGTATGCTTAAATCGCAGAACATCATAACTGATGAAATCATAGCCGAAGACCGTGACAATGAAGCTATACGCAGACTTGAGATAGCCAAGGCAAGACAAGCCAAGAGGGAAGCAAATATTCTGACCAATGATTCTGAAGATGAGGCAGACGATGACACTCACAACAGCGAAGATTGACACAACAGCAATCAGAGACGGCACGTGGCACGGCTGGCGGTTCAGCCATCACAGGCCCGATAATACAGAATTGCTTGTGGTCGAGGGTGACGGCGGCTTCTGGTTTATTGAAAGGGACAAGATTAATAGCGGCTGGTGGTGCTTAGATGACGATTGAACAGATCAGTGAACGAGTTAAAGAGCTTTACGAAATTTATTTTAATAAAAATTCTGAGAATAAGGAGCAAAACAAATGAAGTGTGATTGTATTTTCTACAAGAACGGCTGCAACAAGCCTAGCTTTATAAGCAATTGCTGGAAAGATAAAGGTAAGAAAAATGAGTAATGATTGTCCGTATCATGCAGATCATGAAAATCGACTTAAAAGACTGGAGAAAGATATGGAAGAAGTTGATAAGCATATCAAATCATCAAATGTTACCGTCGCTGTCATTAGTGCGGTAGGGGTCATTGTTACTGCTCTAAGTTCCGTTATAGGAGTAGTTTTTACTAGTTACGCTAAGTCGAAAGGTTATTTCTGATTGAAAAACAAAAAGAAGAAATTGGTTGGAAAAAACAAGGTAACATTTGAGGTCGCAAACAAAGAACCAGAGCTTAATTGCTCGGTAGTTGATTGGTCGAAAGACTGGTACCCTGATGACGAAGAAGCAGAGTATGGTTTTTGCTCAAACTGGAACTGCAGAAACCCAGACGGTTCAAAAGTTGCGCTGATTGATATGGGCGATTATTTGGAGTGCGGACAATGCTACAGGAGGTATGATAAATGATTATCAAATTAGTAAGGCTGCTGAAACTTCAAGATAGAACTCTTGGGGTCCTGGTAGCCAAAAATAAAATATTTTCTACGCTAGAACTGCCGTGGAAAAACAATTCAAAGAATATAAGCTGCATTCCAAAAGGCAGTTATACATTGGTTCGGCATTGGTCCAGAAAATTTCCATATATCCATCTGCAACTATTAGATGTTCCTAATCGTTCAGGCATTCTCATCCATGCCGGGAATACCCCTAAAGATACTAGTGGTTGCATTTTGCTAGCTAAAAATTTTGCAGAAAATAATGATCTTACTGCTACTTCAATAGATGCAGTAGATGATCTTATGCAGCTTTTAGATAACAAAGAAAATCTAACACTGGAGGTTATAGATGTTCAAGGATAAGGATGGCCATTTTTCTTCAACCAAAGTAATGTCTTTTTGTGGGTTCTTCGCTTTTCTGGTCATTTCGGCTTATTGTCTCTATGCTGTTCCTGACAAATTCAGCTATCAGCTATTCGCTATACTTTCTGGTGGTGGAGCTGTCGGAACAAGAGTCGTTGATAAATATCTCAATATTATGGCTCAAAATAAAAACAATGGAGGTTGTTAATGTGGAATCGATGTGTTTGGCTTTGCCTTTTATTATGCTTGCTATCGTTGTCGCCGTCTGTGTCTGCTACAGAATATGTTCTAAGCCAGGAACAGATGGCAGCATTGAAATACAACTTGCAAACAATGAAAGAAGAATCAGTGAAGCAGCAGTTAGAACTGCTGACAGCCGAGAAACAACTAGAGAATGCGAAGCGCTTGCTGACAGATCAGCAGAAAACCAACGAAGAATTGAAGAAAAAACTGAATCAGCTACAGACCTCGCTAAGTCTGCAAGAAACAGAGCTGAAAGAATCTCAAACCTCGCTGAAGAATGCGAAAAAATCTTATCAGCAGCAAAGAAAAAAGACTAATATCCTTTCAGCCCTGGGAATTATTACTATAGGTTTACTAATTTTTAAATAAAGATTAGTCAGCCAAATTTAATCTTTGATATATCGTTTTCGTCTAATAGATTAGATTTTACATAGCGCTGGGTAGTTGCTAGGTTGGTATGGCCAAGAGCTGCTTGCACTTTAGGCAGACCTATACCGGAATTAGCTGCTTTTGTCGCAAAAGTATGACGGCAGCCGTGGAACCTTCTGTATTGTATGTTAAGTTCTTTGCATGCCTTGGCCAAGTCCATGACTGCCCAGTTTTTCCATCGTTTTTGTTCTGAAGCAAAAACCAAAGCTTCTGGCAAGCAGAGTCTGCATTTTTCTTTCAAGACTGTTGCCAGTTCTGGGTGCATTAGAATTTTTCTGAAAGCAGAACCTGCATCACGGACCGACTTTCTATTAAATACTGTTATTATATTGTTTTTAAAGTCGATATCTTTGACTTTGAGATCTCTTATTTCTCCGGCTCTTAATCCAGCATAAAAGGCAATCATTGCTACAGGATAAAAATTAGGCTGATACTTTTTGGCATAATCTAGAATCAAGAGAACTTCTTCATCGGAATATGGTCCGAGAGTTTCAGGGTGCTTAGGAATTTTTTTGGGAATTTCTGGCCACTTTCTGACTGGGTCGCGTTCAAGAATTTCTTCTTCGACTAAGCCTTTGATTAATGATCTTAAAACCGACAAATCTTCGAATACTGTTTTATAGCCGACCCCGGCTTTTAACCTTTCAAATTTATAGTCTAGCATCAGCGAGCTTGAAAGTTGTTGAAAATTAAAGGCTTTCTTTCTATTAAAAAAAGCTAGCAACGCTTTAAAATGAGTGTTATATCTTTCGACAGTAGAAGCTCTTAATTCTGCCGATTTATGTTCCAGAAATCTTTCAACCTGATTCTTTATTTCAAAGTCGCCAATCGGTTCATTGTTTTCTTCTTCTGTTTTGGGAAGGCAACCATTAACCCTTAGATATGCATCCCAATACTTCTGGATACGAATGGCTGCTTTCTTGTCTTTTTCTTTTGTTGATTTCTGGTATTCTTTTCCTAAGGCGTCCTTGTAACGGTAAAGCCATGAAACTACTTTGCCTTGTTTATTTTTTCTTGCAGCTAACCAGGACATAATAAAAAACCTCCGTAATCTGAATCTTGACGCGCCACTTGACGCTAAGCTTTGAAGCTTTCCAAGACTCTGATTAACAGAGGTTTTTATCGGTGCCGGGAACGGGACTTGAACCCGTATGGCGCAAGCCACACGCCCCTCAAACGTGCGTGTCTACCAGTTCCACCATCCCGGCGGGAAGAACTTTCGTTCCCCTTGATTATGTGGCTATGTTATCACAACATATTTGAAACGTCAACATGTTTTTTATAAATTTTAAAATTTATTTTGTTGAAGCATCAAAATTGCTGACTAACCAATCAACATCAAAGATTGTAAAGGAAAATAGCCAGTATGATTAAAGGGCAAATCCATTTAATTGTAAATATCCAGGCAGACATGAATGGGAAATTCAATTTGCCGTCATTGGTTATTTCCTGTAGAGGTTTATTGAAAACGTAGCCGTTTTTAACTATTCTATTTCCTTCGGAATCTTCTATTATTGTTGTTTTGTATCTTAAACCACGATCCCATAGCCAACCCACGCTTACGCTGAGCATAAATCCACCAAATGGAAGAAGAATGTTGGAGGCTAAGAAGTCTAATGTATCAAATACTGTTTTGCCTGGAAGCAGTGTAAAATCTTTAAATAATCCAAAGCTCAAGGCGCAAGGGATACCTGTAAGGAATATTACTATAGAAACAAAAGTGGTAGCGTTAAAGCGCTTCCATTTCCAGTTGTCTATCATATAAGCTACTAGACCTTCTAGCATTGATATTGACGAGGTTAAAGCTGCGAAGAGCATAAGTATAAAGAAAATTACAGATACAAAAGTGCCCATTGGCATTTTGGCAAATATTGCGGGAAGAGTAATGAAAATAAGCGCTGGACCTTGATTTGGTTCTGCACCAAAAGCAAATACTGCTGGTATAATTGCCAAGGCTGCAAAAAATGCAACTCCAGTATCGATAAAAGGTATTGCAACGGCAGAATTAAATATGTTGTCGTTTTTTTTCATATAACTGCCGTATGTCATTAAAGCGCCCATTCCTAAGGACAGGGAGAAGAATACCTGACCCATTGCTTCAAAAATGGTCTTGACTGTTACCTTTGAAAAATCGGGCTGCAAAAGGAATTTTATACCTTGCCAGCTGCCTTCAAGAGTAGCTGTTCTTACTATGACCATAAACAGTATTACAAATAGTGCCGGCATCATAATTCTTGAATATTTTTCAATGCCTTTTTCAATACCACCAACAACGATTCCGTAGCTTAAAAGAGAATATATTAATAGTGTAGTGATAGATAATGTTGTGTTAGAGGTATAATTGCTGAAAAGCTGTGCGTAATCAATGCTTGCACTGCTATCTGCGAAAGAATGATACAGATAATAAAGAATCCAGCCGCCGACAACAGGATAGTATGAGATAATTACAAAGCCTGTTAGTATGCCCATGGCACCTACCCATTTGAGTTTGGGGGAAATAAGATTGAAAGCGCCTACAGGATTTAATTGAGCTGCTCTACCTACACTGATTTCTGCAATAACAAGGCTTAGACCGATGAAGATTACAAAAAGCAAGTAAATGATTAGAAAAGCACTGCCGCCATTTTCTCCTACTAAGTATGGAAATCTCCAAAGATTACCTAATCCAACAGCAGAACCTGCTGCTGCCATAATAAAACCAAAACTGGAAGACCATTGTCCTCTTTCTTTAGGCTGGTTATTGTCTGAAGACATTACTTTACCTCGACCATTGGTGTGAATAAATATGTGATGCGGTTGAGTGATGTTGTAATACGCGCATATAAAGAATATTGCAAAGTTACTACAATTACAAAACTCGCTCTATGAATAGACTTGGTTGAATTTTCCTGCTACTCAAAATACAAGGGCTATTTTACATATTTAAACATGCTATGTCAAACAAAAATGTGATGTATAGGCTTGAATGGCTATTTATAGAGCGAATTACTGAACTTGTTTCGTATCTTGTGGAGATTCTGGAAGAACTGGTCTGGGTTTTCCCAACCAAAGCTTTTGGCCTATTCTTAGCCAATCCATGTTTTCTATACCATTTATTTTAGCTGATGTAATTAGCCGGTCACCCGGGTTCATGTTTTCGACCCAGTTGTTGTAATATTCTGGAAGAGGAGTCTGATGGCGTCTGAGCATTTTTTGTATGTTTAAGATATTCTCTGCTTCTGTTGAAAATAACCTGTTGGTATCTATGAATTTATAGTGATAATTGGCGTTTGGATTTGCGTAGTATTGGTTGATGGCAAAACTGGTATCATCATTATAAAGTATTCCACCTGGTTCTGGAGCCCAACCCTTTAATTCTTTCATAGAAAAATCAACAGGCATCTGAAATATTGCTGTTTTGCTGAAACGTCCAAGATTATCATGGGTTGCCAGTATGGTAAATGTTAACAATATAAATAATCCGAGGCAATGCTTTACACGCAATTCTTTGAAGCATTCAACAGTATCTATCGTATCTGAAATAGTTTCTGTAAGCCACATTATAAGAAAGGTATCCCTAAGGATAGCTAAATCAAGAAGACCTAAGTTCATTCCTAATTGTAGACATAAGGCGGTTGCCAAAAAAGGGTGAGTTAGCTGTTTTAATGACCGCGTTTTTTGCTTTAATGATGTGAAATAGATAATTATTGGCAAGAAAAATAACCACAGGTTCTGAGAAATTATTATATGGAGTTCGAAAGTAGGTAGACGCCATAAATAATCATATTTTTCATTTATTAAATCAAATGTAAATACGTTTGTTAATATAGTGCATCTTAATAAGCATATAAGCAGAACAGAATAGAAAAATGTCGCTTTGGGGCGGGTTTTGGTTGACGGCGAAAAAATAGAGGCTAGGACAATAAATAACATGCTTATTGATACTACTGGTGAACAACTTAATAAGCGTATTATGAAATTCCGATCAAAAATCATCATCAGACATAAGGCAAAAAACCAGGCTATGTGGTTTGATGCGTAGCATAGTCCAATTATATTAAATAAAATAAAAGATGTTGTGACTATGTTTACTAGATTGTTTTCCACCGCACCCGGATAAATTGGGGCAAGTGATTTTATGCTTTCAACTATTGTTTCTGGGCTTGGAGGAATATCTGAATTCTGGGTGATTACCGAACTGATAATCATTCCAATATTGGGAGACCAGCCATAAGATAGAATCTTTAATGGAATATAAACTAATATTGCAGCTATTAAAATAAGCGAAAAGCACTTGATAGTTCTATCATATAGTTTTGTTAAGAATTTCAAGTGCTTTCTCCTGATTGTCGTAATAAAGTTTTATTTTACCTGGTTATTCTTTTTTGTTGCCTTCGTGATAATCCTGTTCTGTATTAACATTCCAGATTATTGATTTGTCAGTCTTTCCTTCTATGGCTCTGACGGCTTCTATTGCTGTCATCATTGAATGGTCCATGTTGTTGTATCTGTGCTGACCGTTTCTACCGATGCAATAAAGGTTCTTGTATTCTTCAAGATAAGACTGTACTTCATTGAATCTGTCATAGGTTCCAAAATATGCAGGATAAGCTTTTTTCATTTTTATTCTGACCGATTCTTTAACATCAGCTTTATCTATAATGCCTATTTTATCAAGCTCATCAATTGCAAACTTAATGAATTCGTCATCTGGCGTATTCCACATTTTATCGCCTTCAGAGCAGAAATATTCAAGTCCGATCCAAACTGTGTTTTCTGGATCTTTGAGCATATATGGAGACCAGTTATTGAAAATCTGGAGTCTGCCAAGCTTTACTTCACGTTCCTGTATGTAAATCCAGCAATCTGGAACAATGTTTCCAAGAGTTTTCTTGTCTGTTGTATTTTTTATTTTCAGTTTATCTACAAGCAGACCGACGGTGATAAAGTCGCGGTATGGAAGACCGTTGGCTATTTCCTTTACGTTTGCTGGTAAATCAGACTTTATTGAATTTATTAAGTCTTTTATTGGCATAGAAGAAAGGAAATAATCGCCGGTAACTGTTTTTTCTTCACCGTTTTGAGTATAGCTTACTGATTGAATTGTTTTCTTGCCATCGTTAAGATTGGTGTTAATCTTGTTGATTTCTGCGTTGAGAACAATTTCACCACCCATTTTTCTGATTTCATCAGCCATGGTTTCCCAGTAATGACCAGGACCAAACTTAGGGTAAATATATGATTCAATAAGTGAGGTTTCTACATTTCCACCTTTTTTGAAAGGCTTCATTAGGGCTGAAAGGACTGTTTTTATCAATGAAAGGCCTTTGACACGCTGGGCTCCCCATGATGCGTCTATTTTTGATGGATGAATGCCCCAAAGTTTTTCGGTATAGTCTTCAAAGAACATTTCGTATAATGGCTTGCCAAAGCGATTTATGTAAAAATCTTCCAAGGAATTTTCCTGGCGTTTATGAATCATGCTCTTTAAATAACCAAAACCAGCATGGATTGTTCTTGTTAATCCCATATTGATAAAGGTTTGTGGCTTTACTGAAATAGGATAATCAAAGAATTTCTGGAGATAGAATATGCGTGAAACACGGTCGCGTTTTAACATTACGCGGTCTTCTTCATTTGGGTTAGGACCGCCTTGTGAAAGCTCCTTCTTTCTGCCTAACTTTTCATCATCAAATGAATTAACACCTTGAATTGGCATAATATCAAGCCATAGCTTTTCTACTTCAGGCAATTTGGTAAAGAATCTATGACCGCCAATATCTATTCGGTTGTCGTTGAATACAGCAGTTCTAGACAAACCACCGATAAATTCTGTGGCTTCTAGAATAATTGGCTTGATTCCAGTATCTTTTAATAGTTGATAACCTGCAGTTAAGCCGGCAGGACCTGCTCCGATAATGATTGCTGTACCTTTTAGTTCTTTGTTCATTTTATTACCTGAATATTATAATTTTTCTTCCAGCATAATTCCAAATTAGAACTATCGCTGTTACTATACATTTTACGAGAAGATATCCGTATTTTACCAAATCTAGACCAATAATTCCACCTATAGACGCAAGACAGTTGTCTAAAGGGGTCTTTAGTGTGACGCAACCTATGTGCATGCCTAATTCTGTAAGTCCAAGCCCAATTAAACCTATTATGGCAAATATGGCGAAGGATTTAAAATCACGGCCTTTACCCTGGTCCTTGGCTTGAGTAAAAACAAATTTCAAAGAAAGTATGTAATTTACTGTAAGACCTATAACGAAGCCAACAGCGGTGGCATAATAAAGACCATATTCCATTCCATGGAAAACAAATTCTTTTGTAAGGTATAATGAGCCAAAATCTGCTATAAATGCTATTCCGCCAACTACACCATATCTAAGGAATTCAAATAAGAGTATCTTGCTTTTTTCTTTATCCATTTCTATTTTTTAACTTTCCTATCCAAAGCTTTGAACTGGCTTTTATCCAGTCTAACTCTTTGTAGTAATCTGATATGTTCACTTTGGTATAAATTCTGTCTTT
>JAZUDR010000289.1:0-3559 GCA_045639725.1 Candidatus Avigastranaerophilus sp.
ACGCCCAAACATTCATTTGGGCGTTTTTTCAAATCCTTAGATTAGTAGGATACTATATGATTTTCGTTAACGATCAGGGTGTTGGCGTCCCACATGTAGACGGTATCATTTTCGGTAATAAGCATGTTTTTGTTGTTACCGGCTGCTATTGATACTGCAGGTGCATCCAATGTAAGAGAAAGCTCCTGAGGTGTTTCATATTTATTGGCACCCCAAGTAAAAATCCTGCCTTCGTCTGTTAATACAAGAGCATGATTAATACCAGCTTTCATAGATACAATATGCTTTGCCTGATATTTGTTGTTTTTCTTATCGTCACCAGGGAAAACAACTTCGCTCATGCCAGTTTCGGTATTTTTGCGGCCTAGCTGTTTACCGGAATTAGCACCCCATGTAAGAACCTTATACATGTTTGGATTCTTCTTAGAATCGGCGTCATTCTTAGCAAGAAGGATAGAAAAAGTATCACCGGCAGCAACCATCTTAACAGTATGATTTTCCCCGACTGATGTTTTACCACCAGTCAAATTGAACAGGTTATTATTCAATCTGAAAATGCCGCCGTAGTAGTTATTGTTATTGGTGTTACCATTGGCGTCTATGCCCCAGAACATATTAAAAGGTGCAACACGGCTCCAATCGGAAATCATGCCGCTGACAGGTTCCCAGTCTGAAGTAGCCCAAATCAGAAATCTGCCTCTTTTTTCAATCTGGAATCTGGATTCGAATATAACTTCGTAATCACCAGCCGGTAGCTTGTTTACTACTTTATCATTCTGTTTTAATTCTGCAGGGAAATCAACAAGCCAGGTTTTCTTCAATGGATCATAGAAATCTGTTTCGCTTCTATCCACTTTACCGCCGTCTATGACATAAATATTCTTCATATCGTCAGAATTATACTTTAAAGTGCCAACGTCACCTGCTTCATCGGTTTCCGGTGGATTCTTGGGTATAATCTTTGCTCTGTATTCAACGACTGAACGATATTCACCACCAAGAACTCTGGCGGAATAGAAATCATTTGTAGAAAAATAAGCAGAATTAGCATCCAGCATAACCTGGAAATTATCTACTTTTGTGGATTCATCTACATGTAATGGTGTGCTAGGATTTGGAACTTCGTCGTTCTTAACCAAATCAACGCCCCAGAATTCTCCTCTTTCCTTTAAACAGGCGTCACAATGACATGTCCAGTAATGGTCACGCTTTGTTCGACAAACTCTGCATGTGCAAAGAACTGAATTTGCGTTGGTTCCTGTCTTTTCACATTTCATCTGGCAGACATCGCAATGGCATTTATCAAGGTGTTTTGAACGATTATCATATTTTGTTACGTCTCTGATTTCCTGGCATAATTCACAATCGCAGTTATTAGCAAGGCTATCGCCGCCCCATGGCATTTCATTGCGGCGCCAGCATTCAATACAATTTGAATTATACTCGCTGTGTCTGCGACAATGATGTGGATGCTTTCCATACTTAGCTTCAAGATAAGAGGCTATTGGGTTAGTTTTATCAACATATGGAGTCAAATCAACGTAACTGTTAGAGGTTTCATTAGGAACAGATTCCGTATCAGAAATAAGAACAGCTTCTTCAACAGAATAATAATCCTTTGTTTTGCCATTCTTTTCAGCCATTTTTGTAATCTGTTTGCTGCTGTTATCTCCCCAGCCATACAGATCGCCATTTTCAGCTAAGGCAAGAACATGCTTGCTCCCACCAATAGCAAAAACAACATTAACTTCACCAGTTTCATCCTTGTCAGTCTTTTTGTTTTTCTTTTTCCATTTTACATGGCCATATGCGTGACCATTTCCGTTGTTGTGCTTAACCTTCTTAGTTTTGGACAAAGCAAAATAGTTTTTATCTATTGTTGCAGCAACCATGGCAGAATCATTTTCATCGCTGAAGGTGGTCCCATCATACAAATATTTTGCATTTCCATTTGTATCTAAAACAAGGTCATGATTGCACTGCCATACTGGCTTATTAAATCTATAGTCCCTTTTAAGCTTACCCTCTTTGATAAGGAACAGGTTACCATGCTTGTCCCAGGCATAATTGCCATAGTTAGTGAATTCTACGCCAGGCTTTGTGTATGTAGCTCTAACCTGATTATCAAAATCATAGCCTTCAGCTTTGCCTGTAGCAACCCAGCAGCCACTTTCACCATGAAGGGTATTCTGAGCTTCAACAGTTGTTTCTGCAGTAAAATTACCATATTTGAAAGACAGACCATTTGAAATATGGTTGCCTTTCGTCTTAATAGACATATCATCCAGACTTATGGATTTATTATTTACACTATTTTTATATGCATTGCTAGCTGCACTTTCAGTGGTCCAATAAACTTTGTTGGTTTCATCGAAAGCTTTATTTAATGCCACATTCTCCTGTGAATTAGCTACTAGCAAAGGAACAACTGCTGCCGTAGCCAGAATACCCACAGCCACCATAGCTAAAACGAAACCCTTTTTTCTCATCTTTACATTCCCTTACGAATATATTTAATTGCCATTATATCTATCAACATGAACAAATTCAATCATTAAATTTTTTAATAGGTTAGGTCTTAGTAAAATGAAATTAGAGATATGGCGTCACAACACTATAGAGGCACTATAGAGCACTTACTTATAGATATTTATGTATCAATGTAAATGTGGTATAATATAAAAGCTCTTGATATCAATAGCAGGATGTTATGAAAATGATTAATAAACAAAATAACAAATCAGGTTCTATGTTAGCCATAGTCGCTCTTGGCGTTTTAGCAGTCGGTGGAATAGTTCCTTTTTTGGTTGAAAACTCAGAAACGAACCAGAAGTTGACAAATAGCATTGATGAAACCAATAAACAGATCTGGACCTTACAGAGCGCTGTCCGCAATGCTTCCCAGAACAATACCAACAACAATCTGGGGTTAAAGGACGTTACAACACGTGAAGTTAACGAGCCAGTCCTGGATTTTTATTATGGCGATAAAGAAAAAGGCTTTAAGTCAGAAGCCCAGGTTACAGGTGTAAATGCTTATCTGAACAAAAATCAGGTTTTCGTCGGTAATATACATGACAAAGACGGCTATGACCTTAGTTCTATAAAATATTCAGAAGTAAAGCCTGGCACCACAGTCATCAATAATACCACCTACGTTTGGGATAAATACGGTAAGCTTTATGAATTAGAAAACAATAAGCTGGTTCAGAAGACTGTTCCTGGCAAGGTTTGGCAGTTAGTGTCAGACGGTGTTAATCCTGTTGTATTAACAGATGACTTTAAGGCTGTTAATTTAAAAGACAACAAAGAATACGGCAATAATTATTATCAGTTTGCAGCAAGATCTGACGCTTTACAGGCTGCTATAAACAAAGACAACACTTTCTCTGCAGTTGGAAATAAAAACGCTACAGCCAATCTGCGAGCAGCACTTAACGCTCAGGATATCGGAGTCAGTTCAAACCATGGTTTGGCTCTGTTTAATAACGGTTCGAACTGGGAAGTATGGGGGTGGGGCAACAATGAAAACAAACAATTAATCTGCACAGCCAAAGAC
>JAZUDR010000290.1:0-4675 GCA_045639725.1 Candidatus Avigastranaerophilus sp.
CTCCAGACTTTAACAACAGCCTCATTGCCGTCCATAGAACAACCAAGGTCATCATCTTCATAAGCAAATTCCCTGTCAATAAAACGCCAATCAACAGTTGTCTCAACAATGCGGTCATCAAAAGCCACATGCAATGGCAGGAAATTCATTAAATCAGAATTAATTTTTATATTAATTTCTGACTTTTCCAAAATACTTACAGAAGCAATTTTCAGACAATCACCATTATTATTTTTTACAATAATATTCTTGGCCAGTATTTGTGCATCTAAGCCAGACATAGAACTGAATACTGCTTTTATTGTATTGTTATCAATAATAATTGCCTGTCTAAGCTGGGCTATAATTTTCAAGTCAGAGCTGTCATAGACATTTTTATCACCAGCAACCACAAAAACATTTCTGTTACTGCCAAGATAAACAGTATTATTGGCTTCGAGCTGCCTTGCTTCATTTATATTGAGAATCAGAAAGCTTACCTTTGAGGGCTTCTCATTTAATTCAATATCAAAATAAATTCCAAAATCATCCTGACCAGCTGGCTTTGTAGCACCATCAGGCCAGTTCATTGAAATCTGCTTCACGTCTTCCCAAAACCAGATACCTAAATTATCATATTTTTTATCCGGTCTGGAATAATGAATTCTTAAAACATTATTCTGAATTTTTTCTGATTTTTGAAATATATTTTTCAATAAGCCTGAAATAGCCATAAATGCCTCTGCATATGCTGCCAGCATGTTCTGGCAGCGGATTATTTTTTGAGGAATTACTTTTTAATAATTACAACAGTTAATGGTTCCAAAGTAATTGAATCAGATTTCAAAGTAACCCCCTTCGGATTTTCTATAGCTTTAACACCTGATTTTTCAACATCAACCAGAACTTCAGCACCTGTTAAATCTTCAGATAAAGTGAATTTTCTCTGCTTAGAATCACAGTTAGCAAAAACATAGTAGGTTTCGTCATTTTCAACAGAATGACAACTATATGCAATTGCCAAATCTTCCTTTTTAATTTCAGGAATATCAAGTAATTTAACATTTTCGTCAACAGCTTCAATTGAGCCAAGCCTGAAAGCATCTGTTGATTTTCTAAGAGCAATCAACCCCTTGGCATATTCAACAGTAGCAACACTGACTGGTGATTTTTCAGCATTCATAGCTCTGAGCCAGTCAAATTTATTTACAGCATCAGAAGAGTCGTATGAGTCATGAATGAAATATGGATGCTTAAATGGATTGCCATTCTTGTCACTCAATTCATGATATTTCTGTTCAGGAACACCGTCAGCCAGCCACTGTTTGGTTCTGCCATATTCCTGACCAGCATGAATAAATGCAGTTCCTTGAGAAGTCAGAACAAAAGCCAAGCCTAGACGGGCTCTCTTATGAAGTTCAACATAATTCTGAGAAATTTCAGGATCAAGCTTTGTAGCCTGAGCAATGCAGTCGAAGGAAGTCAGGTTATCGTGAGCTTCAATATACTGAACAACAGAGCCTGGAGATGAGGTCTTGAAATTAGATGGCTGACCTTTGATATTATTAAAAATTAATTTAATATTTCTAGCACCACCGGTTAGGAATCTTGGTTCGCCTTCGCTACCGAAGCCAGATTTCATTTCGTTGCGCATTTCATCACTGAAGGAACCAACATCCATGGTTTTGCACATCCAGTCCTGGTCAGCGCCTTTTCCAGCCAAAGCGGCATCTTCCTGATTACCCTTAAAAGTTCTCCAACCTTCGCCAATGAAGATAGCTTTCGGATTAATTTCCTTTGCAGCATCATAGCAGGCCTGAACAGCATCGGCAGTAGCATCGCCCATCATATCCCAACGCATGCCATCGATTCCGTATTCCCTGAACCAATGCTTAACAGAGTCGGTCATAAGCTTCAGAGCCATTTTTCTGTTTGTAGCAAGATTGTTCCCGAAATCGCCAACAAAGTTGCCGTTCTGGTCTTTGAAGAAATAATAGTCGGGAACAATATTATTCAAGAAGGTTGCGTTAGCCATATGAGTATAGACAACGTCAAGAATAACGCCCATTCCGGCTTCGTGAACAGCGTTGATTAATTCGCGCAATTCAGCAATTCTCAATTCAGCATCTTCTGGATTTTCTGAATATGCGCCATCTGGAGAAAAATAGTTCTGAGGGTCGTAACCCCAGTTATAATTACAGTTACGGGCCTTATAGGTATATTCGGGTTCTCCCATATTGTATTCGTTACCATAAAGCCAGGCCATTACAGGAAGAAACTGAATATGGGTTACACCAAGCTTTTTGAGATATGGCAAGCGACCGATAAATGCCTTAAAACTGCCGAATCTGCCTGTTAAATTCTTAGTAATTCTTGGGTCTGAAGTAAAATCTCTTACATGAACTTCATAAATAATAGCGTCTTCGCGGCGGTTGTAGCCCTTAATATCAGCTTTTGTGACAGCAGGTTTAATATCATTGATGTCAACGATAGCAGCCTTACCCATCAGGTCATCGCTTTCGCCACCATCAGAAGCATTTGGATTAACTGTTACAGGAGCCATTGACTTTGCATAAGGATCAAGAGCAGTTACAACGTCACGGCCAGGATTCTTGATTTCATACTGATAATAACAACCTCTGAGGGAATCAGCTTTTCCAGCCATGTCTTCAAGACCAACTTTTATAGACCAGACTCCCCTATCCTCTCTATTCATTGTTTTCTTTGTAATGAAGGTATTCTGAGAGTCTTTGCTATAGAAACATATAGAAACATCTTCAGCCAATGGAGCCCAGAGCTTGATTACTGCTTCGCCATTTACAATATTACAGCCAAGATCGTCGCCATCGTAAGCATAAACATCATCAATAAAACGCCAATCAAGTGCTGAAGCCAAGGTTCTTACACCATAATTCAGAACCAAAGGAAGTTTGTCTGTTATTTTTCTGGCAGTCTTAATTTCGATATCATAGCCTTCCAACACAGTGACAGACTCAATTTCAACAGGCTTCTTGTCTGAGTCAGTGATGTTAATTTCCTTAGCCAGTTTCTGAGCGTCTAAGCCATCTTTTACATTGAAGGTAACCCTTATGGTATCTTCGCCAACAATCATTGCTTTTTTCATAGTTGCAGTAAAGGTTAAATCAGGACTGTCATAAATATTGCTGTCATTAGCACGGAGATATACATCGCGGCTGTCGGTCAGATATACAGTTCTGTTGTCTTCAAGCTTGTTCCCGTCTTTGGTATTCAGAATGAGGAAACTAACCTGAGAAGGCTTTGAATTAAGCTCAACTTCGAAGTAAGCACCGAAAGAATCTTTACCAGCCACCTTGGTTGCGCCTGTAGGCCAGTCTCTGGAAGGATTCTTAACATGGTCCCAGAGCCATATTCCAAGATTATCATAAGCCATATCAGGTCTTGAATAATGTATTTTCAATATGTCTTCAGCCGAAACAGCAGAGCCAGAGATACAAAGCAAAGCCATTGCAGCAGTTGCAGTTTTCTTAAAAAAGCTTGAAAGATTCATCGGTTTCTCCCTAATAATCAAGTAATCTCAATGAAGCCAGAATCAAAATTCAGGCTCAGGAAATGAAGTTTGTAGAGATTCTTTTTTCTACTTCAGGAAGTGGCATAGCTTTCTTGCCAAGTTCGATACTCTTCATGAGATAAGTCATGTTTTCAGCAAGAGCGCGCATAGTCTGGAGACCTTCGCCATCCTTTTCCGCATCACCTGGAACGCGGCCGTGAATGCTGTTCCAATACTGGCTAGAAGCAACAGCCATACCGCAAATAGTAAAGAATTTGTTCAATTCGTCAAAGCTTGCAGAACAACCGCCACGACGGGCACAGACAACGCTTGCACCAACCTTGAAGCGCTTATCAAAATGGCTGCTGTAAAACATTCTCTGAAGTAAAGCAACCAGAGTAGCATTTGCAGAAGCAAAATAAACAGGACTACCGACAACAAGACCATCAGCAGCTTCAAACTTAGCAGCAACTTCATTAACGATATCGTTGAAAGCGCATTTACCAGTTTCAGTGCAAGAACAGCAAGCAACACAGCCTCTGATATCCTTGTTACCTATATGTAAAATTTCGGTTTCAATACCATTCTTTGCAAAAACCTTTTCCATTTCCTTCAAAGCGGTAGCGGTATTTCCATCATTCTTGGGCGAACCATTCAACATCAAAACTTTCATAATATACTCCTGCAAAATTTTTCTAAAATTATACCTTTAAAATTAAAGTTTGCATAGTTTTACGAATTTTTAGCTAAAACGAAACAAGCCACTCGCTTTGAGTGGCTTGTTTAATATATATGTAAGCTCCGCCTGCACTAGAATATGTGAGCCTTAGCTCGTCAGGCCGAGGTTATGGTCTGTTGAAAACAGTGCCCGGAGCGGGACTTGAACCCGCAAGTCCTATACGGACACAAGAACCTGAATCTTGCGTGTTTGCCAATTTCACCATCTGGGCATACGTCGTTTCAACGTGTGTGCGATGATACCACTTCTCTTTTCTAAAGTCAAACTCTTTTTTTCGCAACTAGCACAAAACCTCAAATGAAATTTTAAATGCAATTCAAATTGCATTTACTTCTGCAAAAACAGAAATTGCATTAAGTCCTGCAAAATATATTTAATCTATAAAAATAATTATGTCTAATTCTCTTTGAGCAATAACTTTTCTGTAT
>JAZUDR010000291.1:0-8189 GCA_045639725.1 Candidatus Avigastranaerophilus sp.
CCATCTGGACGACTTTTTTTTTGGCTTTTTTACTTCTTTTCTTCGGCTGGTGCCGGTGGAATTACTTCCTGCTTGTTGCAGGTAAATTCACCGTCTTTCAGTTCGAAGTAATAGAAACCTGGAACTGCACCGTTTTCGGTATAAATCTTACCAAGGGTTCTTACTGTAGTTTTGTCAGTGAAAACCATATTTGCGCCTTCAGCGGCTGGAATATCGCTTACCATGAAGTCGCGAACCATATCAGGATAATCTTTATAACCAAAGTTGATAGCCTTAAAGTTGTTTTCCTTGGGGTCAAATTTGAAAACATACATAGCGCTCTGAACATCGCCAATGGTAGTTGCAGTGATGATTTCAGGAATCTTATCACCATCAAGGTCTTCACATTCCAAGCTGGTGACATTATCATTCATCTTGAAATTCCAAGCCTGCATACCAAGAGCGATTGAACGCCACATTTCCTTACCGTCCTTTGTAAGAACCTTGATATCGAGATTGTTCTTATCGATAGTTCTTACTACGTGCATAGTTTCGCCATTGATTACTATTGGTTTATCAAGAATATCAGGAGTGAATTCGCCTGGCTGAGCAAGGTCAGCGTAGGCTGCGGTTGAAGCTACAATAGCTAATGCACTAAGTAATACAGTAAGTTTTCTCATTAATTTTTCTCCCAAAATTTTCGTTAACTTCTTTAATGGTCGTTAAATCAGATATCCCATTCGTAAAGATTATACTGCTTCATGAGTGACTTGAGGCTGCTGGCATATGTTGGGCTGGTTGCATAACCTGCTTTGTGGATGCCTTCAGCATACTGATCAGCATTATGATTCTGCTTATAAGCATTGAGTGCTGGAGCATAGCGTGAATTCTGAAGAAGCTTAGCATGGTCATCAATTGATTCCTGCCAGCTGTGGTAGCATCTGAAACCGTCCTTAATGGTTACGTAGGTTGAACCGTCGTAGCATTCCTGAGTATTAACAACAGTAGTGCCTGCAGGACCAGTACCCTTAATACCAAAGAGGTTCTTAGCATTACCGATTGAGCTCTTACCCCAACCTGTTTCAAGAATTGCCTGAGCAAGAGTTACAGAAGCTGGAACGCCAGTGTTCTTCATGCTTTCGCGAGCAACTGGGCCAAAGAGTTTAATGAATTCTGCTGGAGCAAGCTTGCCACCCTTGTAGTTAGCAAGGTCACCAGTATCAGAAGAACTACCCATGTAGCTTACATTGGCAGCACCGCTAGGACCTGAAGAGGTACCATTCTTTGACTGGGCAACGCCTTCATCTTTAGAGAGATAACCACCAGTAGCAGTATCACCGGGATAATATGGAGCAACTCTAGAAGCTTCAGCGCCTGGAATAGAAATGTAGTTGACGTGCATATAGCCAGTCATACCATTAATTTCTACTTTATAGAATTCGCCTGACTTAGCAAGAACAGTTAACTTAGCGCCAGTATTAAACTGACCCATAGTTGGTCCCCAAGGCCATTCTCTGATTCTGAGGCAATCGCCCTGAACAGTGCCTTCTACCGGGAAACCTTCTGTTGATTCTTCGCCTTCTTCAGAGGCTTTTTCTTCTTTGCTTTCATCTTCTTTTGCTTCTACTGTAGCAGTATCGTCTTTTTCAACGTCTTTACCGCTTTCAATAGTAACGGTTGTATCGCTAAAAGCACCAGTTGATTCTGATTCTTCAGCATAAAGTGCAATAGCACCAGTAGCCAATAAAGCTACCAATATTGATGGAAGAACATACTTTCTCATATAAAATGGTCTCCTTGATATTCTTTTGTTATTATACCTCAAAGTTTCAAAAAAGTTTTAACTTTTTTGTACACAATCGAATATTTTTTCTTACTCATCCTTGCGAGTATCAAGAGCATCGGAAAGTGCTTTTCTTTTGCGGGTAAAATTAGTATCCTTGCGTTCTGTTGCTTCAGCCTTTGGTTCATCTAAGACAATTTCAGCATCTACAGCGGTAGAAATAGGATCAGAATCCTCTGGGAAATCAGGCAGATCAACAGCAGGAATCTTATCCTTAGAATCGCCCCATACAGTCTTTATTTCCTTTGTTTCTTCAACTACAGGAACTGACTTGGTAAGCTTGTCATCCAATGCTTCAATTTTGTTGATAACGTCAAGGAACCTGCCATTTACTGAATCAAATTTTTCATTCATTTCAGCAAAGCGTTCTTCGTTTGATTCTGAAGCAGAATTGTCTGCAGCGTCATTGGCGTTAATTCTGTTATCGATACCCTCCAATCTGGTATCAACATCTACAAAACTAGATTCAAGAGCCTCTAATTTACTGTCGATGCTAGCAAATCTTTCATCGGTATGAGTTGAATCAGCATTATCAGCAGCAGTATTTGCAGAAAGTTTTCCTTCAAGAATCTGAAGCTTGCTATCTAATGCGGCAAAGCTTTCCTTTACAGCTTCAAGCTTGCTGTCAATTCCAGAAAAACTACCGTTTACGGCTTCAAGCTTAGCGTTAATATCTTCAAGCTTCTGGTTGTCAAAGGGTGATGCATCCGAACCGACAACGGCAGGAACAGGAGGAGCAGCAACAGCACCGTCAATTTTTTCACTGATATTGTCTAAGCGACTCTTCATTTCAGCCATTCTAGCATCTAAGACAGTAGATTTATTACTGAATTCAACCAATCGGTCGCCCATTGCTTCAATAAGGCTGTCTGCCGGAGCTGTTCTAGCATTGAGATTACCCAAATCAGATTTTGTAGCCAAACCAGCCATCTGTTCGTTCAAAGAACTCAAACAACTGAGATTGTTTTTTATTTCATCAAGAACATCTACAAGCTTTGTCTGAATACCTGATAAAGCTTTAATATTTGAGTCCATTTCCTGGAACTTAGACAGGTCTTCTCTGAAAGCAGCTATCTCTGCTTTTATAGCTGGAAGTTCATCTAATGTAGATTTAATATCCTCAAGAGGGCTAAGATCAGGCTTAGCTGAGGCTAATTCAGAAACTGCTGTCTTGATTTCAGCGAGTTCGCTGAGAACAGGCTTAGCAGATGCCAGTTCAGAAACAGCAGCCTTAACTTCATCGATACCGCTAAGGTCAGGCTTGGCGTTGGCTACCTCTTTCAAATCTTCCTTCAGCAATGCGATTTCAGCCTTCAAGGAAGGAACAGCAGAAAGCAGTTCTTTAATTTCCTTCAGTTCCTGAAGATTTGACTTATCACTATTGACAAGCTGCAACTGAGACTTCAGTTCATCAAGTTCGGTTCTGATATTTGGCAGATCAAAAAGAATGTTCTTTACTTCATCTATGCCACTCAAATCCGGTTTTGTTTCTGCCAGCAAAGACTTTATAGAATCTATTTCGGCTTTCAGGGCAGAAGGGAATTCAAGTAAAGTCATTCTAACTTCCTGTAGATTGCTTAATTCTGCCTTGGCATCAGAGATTTTACTGACTTCATCACGGATGGCAGAAAGTTCATTCAATCGGTTCCTGATTTCATCAAGGCTTCTATATTCAGACCTGATAGAAGCAAGATTATCCAATTCTGTCCTGATAAGCGGTAAATCAGCCAGTGCAGCCTGTATAGAATGAAGTCCCTTTAAATCTAATCTGATTGAGCCGAGACAGCTTAATTCTGCTTTTATAGCAGACAAATCCTTAGCAAGGTCTAAGTCATTTATAGTAGATTTTGGTAAAGCAGGAATAGGCTTATTTATTGCAGAAGCTGTGGTTGAAGCAGCGGAACTATCAGCAGAGGCAGTAGTTGGGAAAGGGCGTCCCTGATGTATTTTATCTATTCTGGCTAAAATTTCTTCCAGGGTTTCTTTTCTTTTGGGTGCAGCATTGGTTGTTTCTTCCATAATACAGTCCTTTCACAACGGGTGACAATCAAATGTGTGTACACAATTTTATCATATTTTCATTAAAGTTGATATAAATATCAGTTGCCTCCAATTAACCTACTCAAACGACCTAAAACAAAGAAAGCCGAGTTATCAACCCGGCCCGAAAAATAAGGAGGCAAACAAATCCATGGGAAGTTTCGGCAGAAGTTGATATTTCTTTAACGATTTCTTGAAAAATTATAAAATTTTATAGATGCTAAGTATAAAGCGTGTTTTAATAGGCTATTGGCCGAGATAATTATAAGAATTTTATTCGTTGATGTCTAGTCGTTGACGTTCAACAAGTTTTGCGAAAAATCCGTCCTTAGCTATGAGTTCTTCGTAGGTGCCATCTTCTATTATTTTACCGTTTTCGAGATAGACAATGCGGTCTGCATGCTTAATAGTGGAAAGTCGATGAGCGATAACAATTCTTGTGCATTTCAGTTTGTCTATCGCTTCAGAGACTTTCTTCTGAGTGATGTTGTCAAGTGCGCTGGTGGCTTCATCGAAAATCAGTATCTTGGGTTTTGGTGCAACTGCTCTGGCAATCATTAGACGCTGCCTCTGGCCGCCGGAAATACCGCCCTGACCTTCACTGATTAAAGTATGCATTCCCATTGGCATAGCCCGGATATCATCGGCAATAGAAGCAATTTCTGCAGCTTCCCAGGCTTCCTTCAGGCTCAATTCTGGAGCTGTAATAACAATATTAGAAAAAATATCACCGAGGAAGAGCTTTCCGTCCTGCATTACAACACCTATTTGTCTGCGCAGAGATTCCAGATCTATTATTGCGATGTCTTTTTTATCAAAGAAAATACTACCCTTCTGCGGAGTTTCAAAACCCAGCAATAAACGAATCAGCGTGCTCTTTCCGCAACCCGTAGGACCAACTATGGCAAGATACTTTCCAGGAGCAATCTCAAGAGACAAATCATCGATTATATTTGGCATTGTTTCATTATATCTGAAAGATACATGAGAAAGTTCAACCCTACCACGAAGGCTTAATATGTTTTCTTTTTTATCATGAGCTTCTGGTTCAGACTCCAGTATTGGTTTAACCATTTCAAGAGCTGGCTTTATGTTGGCAATGGTAATTGCAATAGAAACAACAGCCATAAAAGCAGAAGAAACCATGCCATAAGCCGTGTTGAAAGCATAGTAATCAGCAACATTAACTTGATTTCTTATAGCAATAGAATAAAGAATCATTGTACCAAGAAGTGAAAGAGCAAGATTAATTGTTCCGCTGATTTTCAGAAATATCGGCGGATTATACTCAAGCTGCGCTTCCTTGGAATACATCCGGGCCCAACGTGAAAACATACGTTTTTCTGCACCTGCCAGTTTAATTTTCTGAATGCCTGTAATTGTTGCATAGGTAAGACCGCTTGTTTTTGCGGCAACTTCCATCTTTTCGCGAGTAACATTCATCTGTACAAATGTAGTCACAAGCGACAAAACAATTGTTGCAAAAGTAATCAATAATGACGGCACAACCAGTGATGGAGCAAAAACAAAAATCTGACCGATGTAAATAAGTGAAAACAACGATGTAAGTCCTGTCATACCTATAGCGTTAAACAAGGTTGAGCACAACGACTGAGCATAAAACGCTCTCTGAGAGAGTTCCCCTGAAGAATATTTCTTAAAGAAGGATGGCGGAAGGCTCATGATTCGACTCATTACTGCTGCCTGTACTGCTATATTCTGTTTTGTTCCAATGCGGGAATTAATAAGCCCCTGGAAAGCATTGAAGCACAGATGACCAATAGAAAAACAAATCATAAACACAGCTAATGCCATCAGAACCTGAATACTACCAGATTCGAGTATATAACTGAACAACCACTTGATGAACATCGGAGAAAGCAAACCGAGCGCAGCAGACAATCCCATAAGAATAAAATAAAGTATAATGTCAGACGTTCTTAGCTGCGCCATCATAAATTTCAGGAGGTCCCCTACTGTCAGCGCCTTCTGGGGAAGAGATTCATAGAAGCATACAGCCTCTTTATCCAAAAGTCGTTCTGATTCACGATTCAGTTTAATCTGCTTTCCTGTTTTTATATTGATTAGCTTGTAACCATAGAGATTATCAGGAATCAGCGCAACAGCGGAACCGTCCTCCTTCATTGTGCCTAGCATTGCGCCAACTGCGTGATTATACCAGCCTTCATCAAGAATAACTGTACGGCTCTTTATGCCAAACGGACGCATACGGTATTCAATCTGCTCGTCCACTGTTTTTATATTCAGTAAAATATCTTCTTCATCTTCCTTGGCCTTACAGTGATAGAATTTAAGAATCTCATCAATAGCAGAGCTAGCTATCTCATTCTGGTTGAGTGCATCTCTCAGACGAGTTCCCATAACCGCATTTGCAATAGAATCGATGGCATCCGCAAAATCAGCATTATCGGATTGTTCTCTATAACGCAACTGTTCTTCAAACCAACTCATTTGCAGACACCTCCTTATTCCGCACTGACAAGATCGCGGTAAATCTTACTGTTTTCCATCAGTTCTTTATGAGTTCCACGACTCTTAATCACACCCTGCTCCATCACAATGATTTCATCGCAGGAACGAATAGTAGAAAGTCTATGCGCAATTATGATGCAGGTAATACCTCTTTTACGAATTGCCTTAACGACCTCATATTCTGTTGCGGCATCAAGAGCACTAGTTGCCTCGTCAAGAATGACAATAGTCGGGTCCTGTGCCAATGACCTGGCAATTTCAATTCGCTGTCTCTGACCACCGGAAAAATCTTTTCCACCTTCAATCAGCTTATGGTTATATCCCCTAGGCCGTTGCATAATATCATCGTGTATCTGCGCATCATGAGCAGCCAGAATCATTTCAAAATCTTCGATACTGTCATCCCACATTTTTATGTTATTGGCAATCGTGTCTTCAAAAAGAATAATATCCTGGTCAACGACGGCAAGTGAACCACGGAATACATTTTGGGGAATCTGATCCATGGTCTTTCCGTCAAACAGTATCTCACCGCTCCAAGGCTTATATAAACCGGCAATCAGCTTAGACATAGTAGATTTGCCACAACCAGAAGCCCCAACAATGGCTACACTTTTACCTGCCGTGAGGCTCATGCTGAAATTCTTTATCAACGGTTCTGCAAGTGGTGAATAACCAAATGTGATATTTTTAAGTTCAATCTTTCCAGACAACTTAGTAAGGCCTTCAGAAGAATCGCTTTCATCAAAAACTTTGTCTTCAGGATATTCCATAACATCGTCGATACGTTCCATCTGAGTGCGCATTTCCTGCAGTGTCTGACCAGCAGACACAAGCTTCATGGCTGGGGCCATAAAAGAAGTAAGAAAACCTTGAAATGCCATAATCATACCGATGGTAAATTTTCCCTGCATCGTAAGCCAAACCCCAAGGAACAACACAATATTATTAGCAAGTGATGAAACAAACTGCGGAATCATGCCAAGATACTGGTTCAGTTTCAGGTATTTTATCTGCTGTGTGTTTACACTTGCCTGATACCCAGCCCATTTCTTGAAATATCCATTTTCAGCGCCAGACGCCTTAATAGTTTCAATCATTTCAATTCCAGCCACAGTTGCAGAGGAAAGCTTTGCGCTGTCACGCATTGATACGCGTGTAATATTGATTCGTTTCTGCGATATGTAATTTGAAACCAAAGCATTTATAGCCATGGAAGCAAGCCCTATCAAGGTAAGCATTACGTTGTAACGCAGCATAACAACCAGATAGAATATCATCATAACCGTATTTAAAAAAAGAGGGGCAAAAGTGCCAATCAGATTATTAGCAATAGAAGCGTTAGTCTTCTGCCTTCCCTGAATATCGCCTGCCATGCGCTGCGAGAAAAACTTCATCGGCAATCTGAGTATTTTCCACATATAGGATGCATTACCAACAGCAGCCATTTTTCCATTTATACGAAGCAAATATATTGCCTGCAAAGCAGACATAGTAATTTCTATTAAATTAAATATTCCAAGAAAAATCAGAAAAGAAGTTGTCCATTCAAGATCAGTTCCGCTCAGCAGATGGTCTAGCAAAACACGCGAAAATGCCGGTCGGATAAATCCCATCAGAGCTACTATAATACTTGTCAATACAGTAAAAACAATTGCAGTACCCGTTCCCTTCAAACGTTTTGCAGCGAAATCAAGCATACTCTTAGGTTTACCCGATGGCGTAAAGGAATCTGTTGTTTCAAACTCCAGACAAACACCAGTAAAGGCTTCATCGAAATCCTTCATGGGTAAGCTGTAAGCACCTTTAGCCGGGTCATTAATATAGGCTTTAT
>JAZUDR010000292.1:0-14466 GCA_045639725.1 Candidatus Avigastranaerophilus sp.
CACCTGAAGATCTTGTTGTGTTGCTAAATGAATATCTTGGTGCTATGACAGACCTGCTGTTTGAATACGGCGGTACTCTCGATAAATTCATTGGTGACGCAGTAATGGCCTTCTGGAATTTCCCAAAGGAGCAGGAAGACCACGCTGTTAAGGCTGTTCTTTGCGCAATAGCAATGCAGAAGAAAATTAAGGAATTGCAGGTTGACTGGGCTAGACGCGGTTTTCCGAAGGTTGCTGCTAGATGCGGTATTAACACTCAGGACGTTGTTGTCGGATATATGGGCTCTCAGAAGGCTCAGATGAACTTTACCTGCATGGGCGACGGCGTTAACCTTGCATCACGTCTTGAAGGCGCTAACAAGGAATATGGCACCATGATGATGGTCAGCGACAATACCTATCAGCGTGTAAAGCATGCTGTCCGCGGTCGTTTCCTTGATTTCCTGGCAGTTAAGGGGAAAAAGGAACCAGTTAAGGTTCATGAACTCGTCTGTAAGATTGGTGAAGAACCGGAAGGCTGGTTTGAAAGAACTGAGCTTTATGATAAGGCTATTCAGCTACATCTTGAACGCAAGTGGGATGAAGCAATTGCTACTTTTGAAGAAGTTCTTAAGCTGGATCCCGATGACGGTCCTTCAAAGACTTATATTACACGCTGTAACGAATATAAGGTTAATCCTCCTCCTGAAGGCTGGGACGGAAGATATATACTTACCCATAAGTAAGCATATTGTGTTTTTTTTATTGCCAAGTATCAAAATATGCAATAGAATTGAATTTGAGAAAAGGAAAGTGAGGACAATTATATGTCAAATGTTAATGCAAGACTTGAAGCAGTTGGTTTAAAAGCCGCTGATATTATGCTCCCAAAGAAGGGCACAGACCTTTCTAAATGGGCTGTAGTAGCCTGTGACCAGTATGAATCAGAAAAAGAATACTGGGCATCAGCTTCTGAAATCGTTGGAGATGCACCATCTACTCTCAGAGTAATTTTCCCGGAATGCTATCTTGAAGATAACGACGGTGATAAGCGTATTGCTGACATCAATGTAACCATGAAAAAGTATGTTGATGCTAATCTGTTTGATACTTATAAAGAAGCTTTCTTCTTGGTTCGCAGAACATGCAGTGGTGTTTCAAGATGGGGTCTCATGGCTGCATTAGACCTTGACCGCTATAGCTGGGAAAAGGGTTCTAAGACTCTGATCAGAGCTACTGAAGGCACTATTCTTTCTAGAATTCCACCGAGAAAGAAAATCAGAAAAGACGCTCCATTGGAAATTCCTCACATCATGGTATTGATTTCAGACGAAAAGCGCTCTGTAATTGAACCATTAGCTGCCAAAAAGGACAGCCTCAAATCTGTATATGATGTTGAACTTATGAAAAATGGCGGCCATCTCGAAGCTTGGCTTGTAAATTCTGACGAAGACAAGGAAAACGTCTGCAAGGCTTTTGAAGCTATCAATGCTTCTCTCGATGCTTCTAACCCATTGCTTTTCGCTATGGGCGATGGTAACCACAGCTTTGCAACAGCTAAGAGCTGCTGGGAAGATATTAAAGCTACACTCACTCCAGAACAGCAGAAGAATCATCCTGCAAGATTCTGTCTTGTTGAATTAGAAAACATTTTCGATCCAGGTCTTGTTTTCGAACCAATTCACCGTGTATTCTTCAACGTTCCAGAAGATGTATTCCTGAAGGAACTCAAGAAAAACGCTGAATCTGTTGCTATCGAAGAAGTTGGTTGCAAGAACTGCATCGCTGCTAAGATTAAAGACCAGAGCGAACAGCGCTTCGGTTACTGTGTAGCTGGTAAGCACGCTGTTGTAACTCTGAAGAATCCGGCTGCTAACATTGCTGCTGGCACACTTCAGAAGGTTATTGACGAACTCGTTAAAGCTGGTTACAACATCGGTTACATCCACGGTGCTGATGTTACTGATAAACAGGGCTCTGAAAATGGCAATATCGGTATTTTCCTGCCAGCAATTGATAAGGGCACATTCTTCGAAACTATCATCAAAGACGGCGCTCTTCCAAGAAAGACCTTCTCCATGGGCGAAGCTAACGAAAAGCGCTTCTATATGGAATGCCGCGCAATTAAGTAATTTATTGCAACTTTTCTCTTAATGAAACATAGCCTCTGAGTTCTTCTAATCAAGTTCTCAGAGGTTTTTTTATGCCTGTTTAAATTATTGCGTAAAAAAGAACCCCTGGCATTAAACCAGGGGCTTTATATTTCAGGGAGTGTTAAGCAGAGGCTTAACTATTATGAGAATTTAACTTCGATAGTGCGGGGTTGAACAGCTTTTGCTCTTGGCAGGAATACATTGAGAACGCCGTTCTTTAGTTCGGCATTGATGTTTTCCTGGTCTACGGCTTCGCTGAGTTCGAACTGTCTGTAGTAGTTAGAGGGTTCGTATTCTCTGATAAGGTATTCCTTATTTTCTGGCTGTGCTACATGACCTTCGATGGTCAGTATATCTTCTTCTACAGAAAGCTTCAAACCGTCTTTTTCAACACCTGGAAGGTCGACCATCATGTAGAGGCCGTTGTCTTCTTCGTATATGTCTGTAACTGGAGTGATGTAAGATTCTGGTTCTCTGGTTACTTCACGTTTAACAATCTGATTTTCTTCGTTCTGGGTTGCAGGTATAGTTCTTTCAGCCATGATATTTATCTCCTTTAAGTTAGTTGTTTGATTAATCCGGATTCAATTAAGCTATTTTAATAGCAACGTTGTGAGCTTTGGCTTTTTCAGCTTTTGGCATGGTTACTACGAGGATACCGTTCTTGTATTCTGCTGTAACCTTTTCTGGATCAATCTGGGTTGGAAGTTCAATTGTTCTTGTGAACTTACCGGTAGAACGTTCGTTTCTGTGGTATTTTTCTGGTTCAACATTCAGTTTGGCCTTTGCGCCGCTGATAGTAATTCTGTTGGCAAGAGCCTGAAGCTTAAGGCTATCAGTATCAAGACCAGGTGCCAGAGCTTCTATAACAATCTTTTGTTCATCAGAGGCTATATTAATCATTGGGAAGTGTCTTGCTGATACACCCGGTAAGAATGCTGTTCTTGGTAAACCACGAAGAGCGCCGAAGCGAGAAAGTTCACCAAGCTGAGACTGTAATTCGTCCATTTCTCTTAAGAAATTCCATACTGACATAATATTTATTCCTCCATTTGTTTTGGATAATTTCAATTTCATTTGCCGGTGTTTTTATCATCACCAACACTAATATATATCGCATAGGGCGTGCCAACTTTGAAAAATGTGATTTAAAGCTTGTTTTGGAAATATTTTACATAAAAAATAGAGTATTTAGCTACGTAGCAGCGACGTAGCATGATATATTATTGATGTTTTTCATTATATGGCAGATAAAAAAGTATGATTTTCAAGAAGCTGAGTGCAATAAATTGAAAATAATTACTGATTTTTTTTTAATAATAGAGTATTATATAGGCTGAAAAAATTAGAAGTAATTACAGAAATAGTCTAGACTTTTATGAAAATCGATTTTGATCCGTCGCCATTTATTGCTAATTCTAAGCTGATTGAAACAACAGAAGAAGTAGCTGCTTTTTTCAAAAGAGCAGCCAATGAAGATGTTATAGCTGTAGATGTTGAATCAGCCGCTTTTTATCGCTATTATGCCAGAGTAAACCTTATTCAGATTGCAACCCGCAAGGAAGCTGCAATCATGGACCCACAGGCTATCACTGATTTTTCACCATTCCAGGATTTTGCTGCAAAGAGTAAATGCATGTGGCTTTTCCATGGTGGTGATTATGATATCTCAATGCTGGCAAAAGACCTTCATATATACATTCCTAGAATGTTTGACACACGTAAGGCTGCAGAACTTATTGGCATGACCGAGCTTGGTCTTAGAGCCCTGACAGAAAAGTATCTTGGTTTTACATTAGACAAACGCTTACAGCGCTGTGACTGGTCTAGACGCCCATTAACCACAGCTATGAAAGAATATGGCCTGTTAGACGCAGTTTGTTTGATTCCTGTCTACGACTGTCTTGTTAAAGAAGTTGGCGAAATGAATCGCATAGACTGGGTTATGGAAGAATGCGACGCAATTGGTAAACAGGCTAGGGAAGCTCAGGTTCACGAACCAGATCCATATGCATTCCATATCAAAGGTAGTTCATACCTTTCAATGCGTTCATTAGCTGTATTGCGCGAAGTCTGGAATCTTCGTGAAGAAATTGCAGCCAAAATAGATAGAGCGCCTTTCATGCTTCTCAGCAATCAGGCTTTACTTGAAATAGCCAGACTCTGCCCAAGAAGCATTGCAGGTTTGAATGCAATAAAGAGCATAAGCCATGATTTTGTTGGCCGCTATGGTCATGAGCTTCAGGCAGCAGTCCGTGAAGGTCTTGAAGCAGAGCTTGTAAATCTTGAAAGACCTTTTAAGCCTCGCGAAAGAGAAGATTTGCTCAATGCCTGGGAAGGTGAACTGGCTAAGGCTATCAGAGAAGCCCGTGACAATGTTGCTGCAAAAGCAAACATTCCACCTTCTGTTTTGGCTCCATCACATGCTATTTATGATTTGGCCCGACTCAGACCCCAGACTCTTGGGGAATTGGTTCAGAGTGAAATTCTTCATGAATGGCAGGCAAGACTTCTTGCAGACGAAATCATTCCTCTTTTAGAACAGGAACCTCCAAAGATGAGTAAAAAGAATCGTCGCCGCAAGAGGAGAAGACCCTTATAATTTAGGGCGCTTCGCTAAAAGGGCGGCCTGCGGCCTAGGAGGGCGCTGGCGCTAGAAGGGCGCAGCTTCCGACTTCCGACTAACGGCTTAAAAAACGCCCTTCAGAATTAACAGTCTGATTATTATGTTCACAATCATGCCGGCTGCTACGTCGTCAGCAACTATGCCAACGCCACCTTTATAGCCCTGAAAAATTGAAATAGGGAAGGGCTTTAAAACGTCTAAGGCTCTGAATAGTATGAAAGCTACCAAGACCATCGCAAAGCTGGTATCCCAAAGACCAAATAATGCAACCCACATTCCGGCTGTCTCATCAATGACTATTTCTACTGGATCTGTAGTGTTTTCGATTTCTTCCATATTCTGGGCTATACCGATAGCTAAAAAGATAAAAAGAACAAGAGAAATAGCCTGAGCATATAGCGGCAGATTAGTTGTTAAATAGAATAATAATATTCCAGGAAGTGTGCCAATACAGCTTGGATACTTCTTTATGTATCCAATATAGCCACAGGTTGCGAATAAGCGAACCAGTTTTCTGATTCTGTTATTATTTTTCCAGGAATTGTTTGTTCTTTCTAAAGTAATCATAGCCTGAGTAAAGAGTTGCTATTGCAGCAATAGTCATTAATGTATTGATGATATAGAAACAATAACCGTTAAATGTAGCAGATTGTTCGAGCATTCCTTGACTTTCAAGTATTACTCTTACAGATATGAAAACAAGGTCTGTGATGATTGCAACAAGCTGAGCGGTGGTTTTGAATTTCCCGGCCTTGCTAGCTGCAATTACTTCACCTTTTTCTGCGCAGATTAATCTGAGTCCTGTAACAGCAAATTCCCTAGCTATGATTATAACAGCAATCCAAGCGGCAACAGAAGCCGACATACTTGCTATTCCACTGTATGCAACCATAACTACAAGTGCTGCAGATACAAGCAGTTTATCTGCAATAGGGTCTATGAATTTGCCGAAGGTTGTTACCATGTTGTAACGTCTGGCAAGATAACCATCGTAATAATCTGTGATTGCAGCAATAATGAAAATAACAGTAGCAACGACCTTACCCCAGTCACCGACCAGAGATGAGCTCGGAGCCTGCCACATAAAAGCACCCATGAATAATGGGATTGCTACTACTCTTGCTACTGTTAATTTTGTTGCTAGATTCATTTTGTTAGAACGGCCTTAAAATCATAAGCGTCAGCATCTGTAATTTTTACTTTAACTATATCGCCTGGCTTTAAATTTTTACCTTTTTCTATGGTAGTTACGTTATCTACTTCATAGGCATCGTATGGCGTTCTGCCAACAGCAACACCTTTGGCGTCTACTGAGTCTATTATAACACTGATTTCTTTGCCAATAAGCTTTTTATTGCGTTCTTCAATAATAAGCTGCTGAAGTGTCATTAACTGGTCTAGACGCGCTTGTTTCGTTGTTTCCCTGACCTTTGGTGTCATTGTGTAGGCTGGTGTATCTTCTTCCGGAGAATACATAAATGCGCCAACTCTATCAATAGGATACTCTTCAATAAAGTCTATAAGCTTGTCGAAATCACGTTTCTGTTCGCCTGGGAAGCCAACAATAAAGGTTGTTCGTATAATTCCTTCCGGGTAATGTTCGCGTATGTGCTTTATAAGGCTAATCATATGTTCAGGGGTTGTATGCCTGTTCATTGATTTTACCAGCTTGGCAGAAATATGCTGGAAAGGAATATCGAAGTAGGGAAGGACCTTATCGATAGTGAATATTTCATCAATAAGCTTTGGAGTCAATCCTCGCGGATGCATATAATGGAGTCTTATCCATTCTACACCCTTGATGGCTGAAATCTTCTTCAATAAAGAAGGAAGCAGACATTTGCCGTTACCTTTGTCTGTGCCATAACGGGTTACGTCCTGGGCTACTACTGAAATTTCCTTGGCGCCAGAACGGACAAGGTCTTCACAGTCTTTTACTATATCATCTTCATTTAATGAATAGTAATTGCCTCTGATTCCTGGTATTGCGCAGTAAGCGCATCTGTTATTGCAGCCTTCACCGATTTTTAGGATTCCTATATGCTTTGGATTAAAGAAACGGCTGCTCTTTGAGTAATCTGGCTTTTTATAATCTTTGCCAGCTATCTTGGTGAGCTGAGCTATTTCCTTTGCTGTCAGAAAATCAAAGAGGTAATCTATTTCTGGAATCTGCTCTGCGATTTCCTTGTGATAACGTTTACTCAGACAGCCAAATACAGCCAATTTCAGCTTAGGATGCTTTTCTTTTAAGGAAATAGCTTCCATGATGTTGCGGAGTGATTCTTCCTTGGCATCGTTGATAAAGCCACAGGTGTTGATTAGAAGCAAATCAGACTGCTCCGGCTTGGTAGCCCATTCCCAGCCTGTAGCTTTAAAATCATTGGCAACATGCTCTGAATCAGAGGTGTTTTTGGAACAACCCAAAGATATTATATGGAATTTCATTGTTAGACCTTTGTTAATTAGTCACCCTTAGAACGTTCAATGTGGATGATTGAGCGCTGAGCGTCCTTAGCAAGCTGACTTGTCGGGTCAAGTTCGATAACCTTGTTGTATTCTTCACTAGCGCGGTCATACATGTTCTTGACTCTGTAGTATGCAGCAAGCTTAAAGTGAGCTTCGATGTAGTTTGGATTAAGCTGGATAGCTTTTCTGTATTCCTGCATTGCTTCATTCTTCTGATTGCTGGAATAGTTTTCCCAATAAGCTTCACCGAGTTCAAAGTGTGCTCTTGCATTGTTTTCGTCAATCTTAAGGGCTCTGCGGCAAATGGAAATAGCTTCATCGTATTTCGCATTATCATTGAGCGACTGCTTGCAGTAAGCAATCTTGAGACCCCAATAAGGCCATAGATTCTTTGGATCCTTACTTGAAGCAAGCTTAAAGTAAGAACAGGCTCTCTGGAGTTCTTCTTCTGTTGGGGTAAAGCCTGTGCCAAGTGTCAGATAGGCATAGCCAAGAGCAAAGTTGAGCATTGCATCATCCGGATTGGCTTCAGCTCTTGCCTGATAGTCTCTGAGAACTGCAGAAAGCTGATGTTCACGGTCTGCAACATTAGCAAGCATACTCTTGCTGATGTCAATCTGCTTCATGTAAGTTTCACCGTTAGTTGGGTCTAATTCGGTTACCTGACGCAATTCTGAAAGTGCACTTTCATACTGCTGCTGAGAAGCGTAGATATCCGCAAGTTTGCTATGAACATAGACATTGTCCGGATCTCTTTCAAGAACCTTCTGATAGGTGGAAATGACTTCTTCAAACATGCTTCTGCGGTGATATACCTTAGCAAGTTCAATCATTGCAAACAGATTATCCGGGTCGAGCTGCAATACTTTTTCGAAGCACTGGATAGATTCGTTGATTGCTGTGTCTTCATCTATGGACTTATCTAAGCCCTTAGACAGGAACATACCGAGTTCCAGCCAATCGCAGAGATTTGCGCTGTTTTCAGAAGCTTGTCTGATTGCAGCATTGCTTTCTTCCAGTTCTTCATTGGAGCAGAAGCCGTTAAGCTGTTTAAACTTAAGCTGAGTAATCAAATCAATGCGGATATCGATGTTGTCTGGGAAGTATTCCTTTGCTTTTCTCAGTAATTCAACTGCTTCAACAATCTTACCCTTTCTAATGTGGAGTTTACCAAGCTTCAATGGAAGTTCTTTGTATTTTCCATCCGGGTCGTTGTTGATTGCCTGTTCGTATTCGAAGGTTGCTTCATCGAACATATTCTTTGATTCATAGAGTGAACCGAGCTTGTATCTGGCTTCAAGGTTGTGGTTGTCCAATTCGATTACGCTATCATAGAACATGATTGCTGCATCGATATTACCAGCCTTTTCTTCTTCAACGGCTTTGTTGAAGTTTTCATCGATTTCTGCATTTCTTTTGCTGGCAGTAAGGTTTGCAAAGAAATCAGATGCTTCTGTGTTCCCAGCGTCTAATTCAATAACCTTCTGGAACCATACTTTTGCATTTTCTGCATCACCACGGTCACGATACATAATACCAAGCTGAAGAACCGTATCAAGGTCTTCAGGATTAACTTCATAGGCACTCTGGTATTTTTCAATAGCTTCATCAATCCAGCCTTTCTGCTGGAAGATGCCACCGAGCATATGAAGAGCATCGAAATGTTCTGGGCACATGCCAAGCAGTTCCTGAAGTTCGATAGAGGCTTCATCTGGCTGGTTGGTAGATAGATATGCCTGAGCAAGAGTAATGTATATTTCAACTTCTTCAGGATTGATTTCCTTAGCTTTTGTAAGTGCTTCAATTGCAGCAGGGTAGGCCTGGAGCTTCAGATGTAATGCACCGAGTTCATACCATGCAACCTGATTGGTTTCCTGAAGTCTGATAACATTTTCGTATTCTGTGATAGCGTTCTTGAACATGCCGCGTTCAGAATATACTCTAGCCTGTTTGATACCTTCATCAGCCTGTTCATTTGTCTTTACGCTGACAAGCTTGTTGTAATAGTCCTTAGCCTGAGCATGGAGTGGGTCGAGGTCGAGAACCTTGATGAATTCTGTGAGAGCTTCATCAACCTTATTCAGACTATAGTAAGCGCTACCAAGTTCGAAATGAGCCTGAATATGGTTCGGTTCAAGCTCTACAGCAGTCCTGATTTCTGCTAGACCAGCATTAATCTGAGATTCGTCATTATAGGTTTTGCCCATACCAACGAAAATCTTGCCTAATTCAACGTGAGCGTCTGTGCAGTTGTTGTTTTCTGCAATTATGTTCTTGAAGGCCATCATAGCCTGGTCATTCATCTGGCATATAGCATAGACCTTACCAAGCTGAATCTTGGCCGCATAATTTGTCGGCTCTTTCTTGATGAGGTTGTTGAGTTCCATGATAGCCATTTCATGGTCACCTGACATTGCATAAGCCTCAGAAATAAGAGTGCTGATTTCGTTATTGTTAGGCTGATTCTGACGTGCATCAATAAGAATCTGAATTGTCTGCTGATAATCTCCGCTATCTTTGTAGAGCTTAGCGATTTCAAGAGTGATTTCGGTATTCTGTGGATCAACAACTCTTGCCTGATTGAGGATTTCAAGAGATTCATCATACATCTGCTGACTCTTATAGATTCTTGCAATCTTAAGGTAGTTTTCGATGTTTTCTGGTGTTTGCTGACGAAGTTCTTCGAGTTCGTTAAGGGCTTCCTGCGGGCAATTACGGAACAGATATACGTCTATGAGCTTGTTGAGAAGTTCAATAGAACCATTGCTGAGTTCTTTGGCTTTGGCAAGAATCTGTGTGCCTTCTTCTGTTTCACCTTCCTGAAGCAATAAGCTACCAAGTTCAAGATAAAGTCTTGGGTCTGTTGCGCCAAGGGAAACTGACTGACGAAGTGCGTCAACCTGTTCGGCTGTTCTGCCAAGAGTTTTATAAAGGTCGCTCAAAGCGAGATTGGCCTTCAGGTCTTCTGGGTTCATGCTCAGAATTACCTGATATGACTGGATTGCTTCATCGTTCATGCCACGAGATTTGTAGATGTCTGCTAGCATGAGATGCGGTCTTGTATCGCTTGGATCAAGCTGGAGAGCCTGCTGTAAGGCAGCCATTGATTCTGTAGCAAAACCAAGCTTGTTGTAGATTGTACCTATCTTTAGATACCATTCAACATTTGGTGATATCTGGCAAAGCTTGTTGAGAGTATTGATTGCATCGAGGTCTTTACCGGCTTTAATCTGAAGTTCCTGCAAATCGCCTAGCAATTCAACATTTTCAGGTTCAACTTCCAACAAGGTGTTGATGGCTTCAATTTCTTCACTGACCATACCCTTGCTGCGGTAGATAAGTCTAAGTTCACCCTTGATGTCGCTTCTGTTTGGATCAAGCTCAAGAACCTTAACGTAATAGGCGTTGGCTTCATCAATCATGTTATTTTCGCTGCAGGCTCTGGCTATGGTTAATGCTAATTCTGCATCGTCAGGGCGCATTTCAAAGAGGGTAGTGAGCTTATCTAAGCAGAGTCCCGGGTTTCCACCTGCGGCTACAACTTCATAGATTCTTTCTAATATTTCGTAATCTTCCGGGTCAGCTTCATGAGCTTTTTTATAGTATTCAATTGATTTGTCTAATTCCCCGGTTGCAGCATAGGAAGCTGCCAGATTCTGCATGATTTCTGGAGAAGAACTGTCATATTCAGCTATAGCTTCATATTCCTTCAGTTGAAGCTCATACTGTTCGTTATCACCATAAAGATTTGCAAGCTCATAGCGGATTTCCAGCCATTCTGGCTTCATCTTTTCTATTTGCTCGAATTCTCTCTTGGCTTCATCAGACATTTCTAAGCGCTGATATATTTTGGCGCAGCGGTAATAGAGTTCGACGTTGTCTTTGTCTATTTCTTTGATTGACTGATATTTTTCGAGTGCTTCCTCGAATTTGCCTTTTGCTTCAAGGTCTTTACCAAGCTTGAAATGAACAGAAGAATCGTTTGGATTGAGATATTCGGCCTTCTTGTATTCCATTATGGAATCTTCGAATTGCCCATTGAGCTCGTAAGCATCGCCAAGTTCCTGATGGAGCTTAGCGTTATCGGTATCGATTTCAACAGCTTTCTGGAACATCTGGATTGCTACAGGAATCTGACCGTTATTAATGCGGAGTCTTGCCAATTCTATTATGGCTGGCGAATAAGCTGAATCTAGCCTTATGGCTGCCTGGAAGTATTTTTCTGCTTCCTTTTCATGGTCGTTCTGAAGATTCAGCACCCCAAGGTTGAATTGAAGCTCTTTATTATCTGGCTTTATTGCTGCAGCTTTTGCAAAGACTGTTATTGCTTTTTCTGTCTTGCCTTCTGCAAGTAATAAATCCCCAAGCTTCTGGGTCGTATCAAAATCAGCAGGTGAAAGCTTAACGATATCTTCAAATACCTTTATTGCTTCCTGCTTTTTGCCACTAAGCTGATGACATTCTGCCAAAAGCTTCATTGCCGGAATATGGCCCGGATTTTCATTCAAGACCTTTTCAAGGGTGGCGCTGGCCTTTTCATAATTTTGCAGCTCAAACAGAGTCTGCCCCTTTTCTAAAAGGATTTCCCAGCGGTTAATCATTCGCCTGTCTCCTTAGCTTCATCTCAATATGTAATTGTAGCATTATACAATTATTCTTCTTCTTTTTCCATCATTTCGTCAGCTTTATCAAGAGCCGCTACTGCTTCTTCCTTCATACCAAGAGCTTTGTAGGTTCTACCAAGCAGGAAGTAAAGAACAGAGGTTGCTTCAGGATATTCTGCTGCTTTGGTGAGTTCTTTGAGGGCTTCTTCATAATTACCCTTTTCAAAGTAATCTTCACCGACCTTAAGCAATACTTCGTAATTTTCTTCCATCTGGCCCTGAGCACTCTTGAAGGCTTCAGTGGCTTTTTCCTTCTGGTTAACAGCTTCGTAGGCCTTACCAAGCAGGAAGTGGGCTTCACCGTTATCTGGTGTGAGCTGAACGGCTTTTTCAAGAGGTTCTACTGCGTCAGCAAGCATTCCATTATCAATGTAAAGCTTACCTAATTCATAATAGACTTCTCTGTGATTAGAATCAAGATTTATTACTTTCTTGAATTCTTCTATTGCATCACCAACTCTGAGCTGCTTGTAATAAGCTTTGCCCAGTTCGAAGTGTGCCTTGCTGTTGGTAGGATATCTCATGACTGCTTTCTTGTAAAGTCTTACCATCTTGTCGTAATTCTGTTTTTCCCAGAAGATTCCGCCAAGTGCATAGATACATTCAAGCAGATTTTCATTCAGAGCGAGGGCACGTTCGTAGTTTTCAACAGCTTCGCTGGTCTGCTTATTTCCTTCGTAGGCTTCACCAAGTTCGAAGAAGAAGAGGGCATTCTTTGGAGCTGCCTTAACTGCCTTAGAATAAAGCTCAATCATCTTGATGTAGTCTGACTTGTTCTTGTATTGTGCACCAAGTCTGTAGATGATGTTCAAATCACCCGGCTTGAGATCAAGAGCCTTTTCAAAGGCTGCAACAGCATTGTCTGTTTCTTCCAGTCTTTCGCATACTTCACCAAGTTCTTTGTAAAGGTCATAGCTTTCGGCTTCCATTGCAATTGATTTTTCAAAGAAGTCCTTGGCTTCCTTCCATTCTTCCTTGGAAGCATGAATCATACCGAGCTTCTGGTAGGCATCTACGTAGTCGTCCTGGATGCTGAGGGTTCTTTCAAACATTGGAAGAGCATTTTCGTAGTCATTCTTCTGATAGTATACGTCACCGAGTTCGTAGTAGATGATGGCGCTGTCTCTATCAAGAACGATAGATTTTTTGTATTCTTCGATAGCTTCTTCTGTCTGTTCGGAATCTCTAAGAAGTCTGGCCAGTTCAAGATGAGCGCGCTTGTGGTCTGGAGCAAGTCCGATTACTATTCTGAATTCAGAAACTGCATTTTCTGTGAGACCCTGAGTAGAATAGATGATACCAAGTTCGAAGTGAGAAGCTGAATTGCGCGGATCAAGTGTGATTACCTTGCGGTAGGATTCAACTGCTTCGTCTATGATACCCTGGCTTGCATAAGCCTTAGCAAGTTCTGTGTTAACAGAAATGTTGTTCTGGTCAATCTTCAAGGCTTCCTTGAATTCGCCTATGGCTTTGTCTACGCGGCCTTTGTTGATGTATGCCATAGCAAGTTCCCTGTGTGGAACAGGATTGCTGTTATCAAGCTGAATTCCTCTTGTAAAGAATTCAATGGCTTTATCAACATTACCCTGTTTGCTGTGGATGAGACCAATCTGGGTAACAATTTCTGCATTGTTCGGATCGGATTCAAGAGCAGCTTCAAATTCATGCAACGCGTCTGTAAGTCTGTTGAGATGGTCGTAAACCTTACCAAGTTCGTAATGTATGATTGAGTTGCCTGGGTCGGTTTCGAATACTCTGACGTAGAATTTTGCTGAATCTTCCCATTTTTCAAGGGAAGCGTAAATCTTACCAAGTCTGATAAGAGCGTCTGTGCGTTCGTCATTGATTTCTGCAACCTTAAGATATTCATCAAGTGCCTTTTCAAGCTGACCAAGATGATAGTAGGTTTCGGCAAGCTTAAATCTGGCTGAATGATTGTTTGGATCAATTTCAACAAGACGGCGATAGCAGTTGCCGGCCAAATCGTAATTTTCCTTGAGGTTATAGAGGTCACCAAGACTGGCAAGAGCATCTGCAAGTGAAGGATCTATTTCAAGAGCCTGCTTGTATTCTTCAATTGCCTTGTCGGACTTTTCAAGACTCATGTAAACATCAGCGAGTTCAACGTGGGCCTGTGGAGCACCAGAACGTATTGCAATAGCTTTCTGGTAGCTTGCAACAGAATTTTCAAACTGATTGCGGCTATTGTAGATACGTGCAAGTTCAAGATGAGCTTCAAAGATATCTGGATTGATTTCTATTGCAGCATTCAAAGAATCAAGAGCTTTTTCACGAAGGTCTCTGATTATATAAATCTTGGCCAGTGCCATATGGGCATCTACGTGTGAAGGCTTCAATTCGACAACCTTCAGATATTCGTCTTCAGCCTTATAAATCTGGTCTGTTGATTCATACAGTCTTGCAAGACTTTCATGAGATGTAAGATTCTGTGAATCGATATCAAGAACCTTAGAATATTCTGCTTCAGCTTCGCTGAACTGAGACAGATTTTCAAGAACCATGGCGTATCTGAGCATTGCATCAATATAGTCAGGTGATTTGGCAAGTATGCCTTCCA
>JAZUDR010000293.1:0-6740 GCA_045639725.1 Candidatus Avigastranaerophilus sp.
AGTTACAGGGAATCTACCCATATAGAAGTCTTTACTGATAGTAACCTTATGCTGTTCTTCGTCACTAAAGCGGCCTAATTCTTCCTTAGGACTACCCATTATAAAATTACCAGCAGGGATTGGTTCCATAACAAACTCAAAGTCTTTTACCTTAAATACTTTTTTGTCTTTATTCTTTCTATCATCTTTTGGTTTATCATATGGCACTAACGCAATACGGAAGCCGCAATCATTTTCTCGATGGTCCTTGTCATATTCTTTACGGTATGCAGAACGACAGCGTCTGGGCTCGTGATTCCAGGTGCCACCACGAACTACACGGCTACTACCATTCTTGGGTCCTTCTGGATCTGTTACATCTTCTTCAGGATAACTTGATTCATACCAGTCCCTGCACCACTCAAACACATTGCCATGTATGTCATATAAACCCCATGCATTTGGACTCTTAAGACCTACTGAATGTGTTGTCTTTTCTGAATATCCATTTGTCCATCCTACTTCATAAGTATGTGCGCAAATTCCATTTTCAGCAGTTATATCCTCACCATTATTCAAGGAAGTCATAGTTCCTGCACGACAGGCATATTCCCACTGAGCTTCTGTTGGAAGATCGAATCTATAACCTTCAGGAAGTGCTGGGGAAACAATCTTGTTCAGCTCGTAACAGAATTCTTTTGCATTGTTCCAGGTGACTTTTTCTACAGGATTATTGTCATTCTGGAATTCAGACGGGTTGTTATTCATAACAGCCTTATAAAGAGCCTGAGTTACAGGGAATCTGGCCATATAGAAAGCTTTGCTGATAGTAACCTTATGCTGTTCTTCGTCACTAAAGCGGCCTAATTCTTCCTTAGGGCTACCCATTACAAAATTACCAGCAGGAATTGGCTCCATAATAAATTCTAAGCCTTTTACCTTAAATACTTTTTTATCCTTATCTTTTCTAGTATCTATAGGTTTATCATACTGCACTAATGCTATACGGAAACCGCAATCATCTGACTTATAATCCTGTCCGTATCTTTTCCTGTATGCAGAGCGACATTTTTGTGGCTCAAGATTCCAGTTGCCACCACGGGCGACACGACTATTACCATATTTAGGGCCTTCCGGGTCATTTGACTCTAATTTGGAATAGCTTGTTTCATACCAGTCTCTGCACCATTCAAAAACATTGCCATGCATATCATACAAACCCCATGCATTTGGAGTCTTTTGTCCAACCGTGTGAGTCCTTTTTTGAGATATATCCTTATGCCAACAGGCGCTGTCAATTTCCGGATTATTGTAAGGTGTCGTAGTTCCAGCACGGCAGGCATATTCCCACTGGGCTTCGGTCGGAAGGTCAAATTTATAACCTTCAGGAATTGACGAGGAAGCTATCTGGTTAAGCTCGTAACAAAATTCCTTGGCATTATTCCAACTGACTTTTTCTACTGGATTATTACTATCCTTAAATTCAGACGGGTTATTTTTCATAACAGCCTGATAAAGAGCCTGAGTAACAGGGAACCGAGCCATATAGAAAGCTTTGCTGATAGTGACCTGATGCTGTTCTTCATCACTTTCGCGATACAGTTCTTCCTTGGGACTTCCCATCATAAATGAGCCGGCAGGACACTTAACCAAGGATACCTTCAGGCCTTTACATTCTATTTCCAGAGCATCAGGGTCATTGGTATCACTTAAACTCTGTGTAACATTTCCCAGACTTGAAGATTTATTGTCTGTTCTCTGACTGGTTTCTTTTCTACCTGTTGAATTATTATCAGACTTCTTTTCTTCGTTTTCCTTAACAGAAGAACCATTGTCGGATTTCTGTTTTTCAGGATCCTTTTTACCTGAAGGATTATTGTCTTTATTGTTCCTGCCGCCTTTTGGATTGAAGCCTTCAAGTATTTCCTTTTCGGCTTCTTTCTCTAAATCAGAGATGACGGCACCCTCACCTTTTTTGACCATCAGAGATTTTCCAGCAGGAACCTTATGGACAGAACGGTCGCTTTTTAAAGTAACCTCAACAAGACCAGAAGTTACTTCTACTGTATTCACCGAGCCATCTTTGGATTGAGAGAGTCTGAAAACAGTGCCTTTAATGCCGGCAACACACTGACTCATTTCAAAACCCATGGATTTGCCTTCAGCCATCTTTTTAATATTGCCCATGATACGGCCATAGAGCATCTCAAACTTGGTTACGTTTTCTTCTTCACTACGAATATGAAGAATACTTTCCGGTTTAATAACATAAGTGCTCATATCTTCTAGGCCTAGAATAGCACCTGATTCTTCCTTTGTCCTGATACGGTCTTCCACGTAAATAATTGTATCAAGCTCTGCAAATTCATAAGCATCATCTTCTTCATAATCTGGTCTGATGGAAACTTCGCCATAAAGGTCATTAAACCTGATTTTAGAATCCACTCTTTTTTCTTCAGCCAATGAAAACGGATTATCGTTATCAATAAGATTTGTAACCTCAAGCTTACCCCTTGAAGATGAAGTTTTTTTATTATCAGTGGAAGACAAACCATAAATAACTGCTGAAGTAGGAGATGTTTCTTCTGCAAAAACAGTCATTGATGCCACAACCCAGTAAATAATCAGAAAAATGCGAAGAAAATGTCTCATATTTACCCTCAACTCTTAAGACAACTAGATATAAAAATACTATATAATAATATTTCATCAGTCAAGTTTTTTTCATTTAAAACATAATGCTATAGAGCAGTAAAAGGGCAGAAGTTCATTAGTGGTTTTTGAAATATTAAACAACCTTACTGTGAAAAGAATTATAAACAGACCAAGGGGAAAAAGTAAGTGAAAAACAGCTACATTTTAGTCACACAAAAAGTTCGTTCTAGCCTTTTCTGAAACGAGTTTTCGCATTTTTAGCTGTCAAAGACGATAATGTACCGCACATCGTCAAGTTTTTTTAACGATAACAAAAACAGCATCAAGCCAATTTTCACTTCAATATAGCATCTTGGTTTCCTTTAAAATGATTCTTTGCAGAGTACATAGCAATATCTTCATTCAGTTCTTCTACTGTTAGTTTATCAAAATATGTTTGCTGCCACTTAGTATAATCAAACTTTTCTCTTATCACTGTAGCAATAAAACGCTCGGCTTCTACCATACCAAGATTGTCTAATAAACATTTCATCCCTTTATTCATTAGTTCTACTGTATTTACCAGCATATTATTCCTCCAATATATCAATAAAATCAATAGGATTAACCAATTTAATCTTATCAGATTTGTATTTTAACAATCTTTTATCTGTTGTAATGAAATATTCACAATTAGCATAAATTGCACAAGCAAGATGACATGCATCTTTATATTTAATACCAGTTTTCATAATATTTAAAGCTGATTCTTTGATAATGTCATGGTTCTTAAAGTCAACATAGGCTTCTTAATCAATTTATATTAGTATTTACTGACTTTTTGTATTAAACTGTTCTTAAAACAAATACAGTTACATCGGAGTCAGGACAAGTGTTCAATCTAGACAAGTTTATTTCAGAATATGTCATTAAGAGACCAAGAAGCATGTTTCTTGATGACCTGAAAAACAACTACAATAAGCTGTCTGAAAAAATCCAAGGCAAGACTCTGCTGGTAATCGGAGGCGCTGGTTCTATAGGTTCTTCCTTTATCAAAGCCATATTGCCATTTAAACCAGCATCTTTGGTTGTTGTCGATACAAACGAAAATGCTCTGACAGAATTGACCCGTGATTTGCGCTCAACGAATGGAATGTTCGTTCCAGAAGATTATCTGCCCTACCCAATGGATTTTTCTTCACCAGTTTTTGAAAAAATGTTCAGAGCCAGAAAAGGCTTTGATATAATCGCTAACTTTTCAGCCCATAAGCATGTCCGCTCTGAAAAGGATATTTTTTCTATAGAAGCCTTGATCCAGAACAACGTATTACATGCAAAACAGCTTCTAGATATCTTAGCTGAGTTTCCTCCTGAAGTATATTTCTGCGTTTCTACAGACAAGGCTGCTAACCCAGTTAATATAATGGGAGCCAGTAAGCGTTTAATGGAAGATGTAATATTCTCCTATTCAAACCAGTTTCCAGTTAAGACAGCAAGGTTTGCAAATGTCGCATTCTCTAATGGCTCACTACCAGCAGGCTTCCTGGCAAGAATACAGAAACTTCAACCAATTTCCGCACCTTCAGATGTTACGAGATATTTTGTATCTCCAGAAGAAAGCGGTCAGATTTGCCTGCTTGCCTGCATACTAGGCAATAACCGCGAAATATTCTTCCCTAAACTCGAAGAAGCTCAAGTAATGACCTTCGATGCAATAGCAACAAAGCTTCTTGAAGTAAACGGTTTCGAAATTCTGAGCTGCTGCTCTGATGAGGAAGCCATTGATAAGTCTGAAGCCTTAAAAAATGGCAGCAACAAATACCCCGTTTATTTTTCTGCTTCAAACACATCTGGTGAAAAGACTTACGAAGAATTCTATACTGCGCAGGAAAAAATTAATCTGGACCGCTTCAAAGCGCTTGGAGTTATTACAGATAAAGAATTAACAGAGAAAAGCAAGACGGAAAAGCTGTTTAAAGATCTTACTGATGCTTTTGCAGTAAAGACTTCAACAAAAGAAGAAATAGTAAAAATAATCACTGATTACCTGCCAGATTTCCAACACATTGAAAAAGGTAAATCATTAGACTCTAAAATGTGAGATAATATAGCTAAGGCATTAAATCATGACTGAACTTAAATTAGAAGATTTTTTGGGCAAAAGCGAGCTATCAATAGTTGAAGCCATGCAGAAAATAAGCAACAATCTGCATGGAATACTGTTTATTACCGACTCAGAGCAGCATCTAATCGGAAGCCTTACTGACGGTGATATTCGAAGATGGCTTGTCAAAACAGGCAAACTTGATGTTCAGGTTTCTAAGGTAATGTTCAAAAATACTGTCTTTATCCAGGAAAATAAAAAAGACAAAGCCAATGAAATAATGCAGAAAAAATCTATTACCGCTTTACCAATAGTAGATTCCAACAAGACAATAATCAGTATTATTTTTGCGTCAGGCAGCAAGATAAACAGTCACAGCAAAGACAATCTTCTCAAAGAGGTTTCTGTGGTCATAATGGCTGGAGGCAGAGGAACCAGGCTATACCCTTATACAAAAATCCTTCCGAAACCCCTCGTTCCAATAGGAGATATTCCTATTATAGAACGCATCATTAACTCCTTCTGCAACTACAATGTTAATGACTTTTACATACCGGTAAATTACAAAAAGGGTATGATTAAGTCTTATTTCAACGACCTCAACCCCAATTACTCCATAACCTACATAGAAGAAGACAAACCTCTGGGAACTGCTGGCAGTCTCAATCTTATCAGTAAGAAATTCGACAGACCAGTCATCGTTACCAACTGCGATATTCTCATTAAAGCCGACTACGAAGATATATACAAGCACCACGTGAATTCGGGGAATAAGCTGACCATAGTTTCTGCTTTAAAGAAAATTGTTATTCCCTACGGTGTTCTCAATGCCGGCAAAAACGGAATTATAAATTCTCTGGAAGAAAAGCCTAGTCATTCTTATTTTATTAATACAGGAATGTATATCCTTGATGCTGATTTGTTTTCTATGATTCCTAAGGATACCTGCTTTCATATGACTGACCTGGCAGACCTGCTTATAAAAAACAATCAGCAGATTGGAATGTATCCAATCAGTGAAGACGATTTCCTCGACATGGGCGAACTAGAAGAAATGAAGCGCATGGAACAAAAACTAGCCCAAAATGAAGGATGAGGTTTTGCAACGGATAACAGGATTTTTACGGATAGAGCAGGCCAGACAGCCGATTTTTGGAGCCTCGGCACTTCGTTACTTTGATGCTCGACCTTGGTCTGCTCGCTGCTTAACTTCATGGGTTTTATATATAGAGAGTATAAAGCCTGTTTCAATATTTAATTCATAATGCATAATGCATAATTCATAATTATTTCTTTAGTTTCTACTGCTTCAACATACTCTCTGCCCAATTTCGAATCTTGGCAGAAACACTCTAAAAGCAGCACCAAACCAACACAATCAATTATGCATTATGAATTATGAATTGTGCATTAGAGAGCGGGCACAGAGCCAGTCGAGGCAGTAGAAACCAAACAATTCCCTCCTAGGCCTGAAGGGCCGCCCTTCTAGGCCAAAGGCCGCTCTTTCAGCAATAGCGCCCTTCTAGCGAAGCGCCCTAATCATCCACCGGTTCGAACTAAAAAGTCTCTAAATAGAAAAAGACCCTGACATAAGTCAGGGTCTTTCATTTAACGAATCAAACTATCCTATTAACCAAGGAGAGAGAGAACTGACTGACCTGCAGCGTTAGCCTGAGCAAGCATTGCAGTACCAGCCTGCTGCATGATCTGGCTGCTGGTGAAGTTAATCATTTCGCTGGCCATATCGAGGTCTCTGATTCTGCTTTCAGCGTCAGTGAGGTTAGTTGCAGCGTTTTCAAGGTTGTTCATGGTGTATTCAAGTCTGTTGCTGAATGCGCCGAGTTTTGAACGTTCTGCAGAAACTCTTGAGAGAGCGTTGTCAAGCTTGCCGATAGCAGCCTGGGCACCTTCTGTAGTAGACATGTCGAGCTTGTCGATGTCGAGAGCCTTGGCTGACATATCACCGATTGAGAAGGTCATGCTCTGACCCTGGTTAGCACCAATCTGGAGCTGAGAGCTGTTA
>JAZUDR010000294.1:0-8632 GCA_045639725.1 Candidatus Avigastranaerophilus sp.
TCCTAAGAAGCCGGCACCACCAGTAATACAGATTTTCATAGTTATTTAAACATCATGATTGGCGTATTGCCAATTGTAAGCTGTTCCATGAAAGTTTCAACTACAGGGCGTATGTCAGATGACTTTTCTGAAAAAGCGCCGAGAAGTTCGGAAAATGGACTCTTTTCATCTTTTATCTTAACTACTGCTAAAGATTTTAACTCTAGCATTTTGCAGGCTTCTGCAACAACGTCTTCTCTATAGCCGATACCGTCAATAAGACCAAGCTTAAGGGATTTATTAGCAGTGTAGATAGAACCGTTAGCCAGCTTTATTACATCTTCTTTAGATAGTTTACGATTTTCTGAAACTATTTCAACAAAACGCTGATAACTGTCTTCTACAAGTTCCAATAGCATGGCTTTTTCTTCTTCAGTTGCCTGTCTGAAAGGAGAGAGAAGGTCTTTCATAGGAGTTTTGTCTGATTTAATTGTAACTGGCTTGATACCTATTTTGTTGGCAAGTTCTTCTATGTTCATTGATTGAAGCAGAACACCTATACTCCCAATCATAGAAGTAGGCATTGCATATATCTTTGTGCAGCCACAAGCTGCATAATAGGCTCCAGAAGCACCTGTGCTAGTTATGTGCGCAAAAACAGGTTTCTTGGTTTCTTCAGAAAATACCTTCAAATAGTGATAAATAACGTCGCTAGCTGTTACTTCTCCACCAGGGGAATTGATTTCAAGGTATACTGCTTTAACAGCATCACGATTGGCTGCTAGCTTAAGATTGTCTTTGATGACATCAACAATATTTTTCTTCTGGCGGAGCGACATTACAGAAGAATCTTCCTCGTCTCTTTCCATAATAACGCCATGAAGCTTAACCATTAAAATTTCTTCCTTAGCTTCTGGGTCACCACTGACGAACTTTACTTTGGGTCCCTGGGGCTTTTCGTCCATACCAAGTAAACTACCCAATAAGCCTTGGGCGCTAAGAGTAGTTGCTGTTAACAGAAATGCTAATAGAAATACTAATTTTTTCATATGTTTCTCCTATCTTCGAAGAATGCAGCCTTTACTAGCCGCCTGGCAAAGCATACAACGCTTGCATTTTTTATAAAATTCAATGGGTTGATTGGTAATTGCCATGTCAATCCATTCGGGTTCGCAGTTCAAGCTTCGGCTTAAGGAAATGAAATCACAGCAATCTTTGTTTAATACTTTTTCTGCAATTTCAGGGTTTCTCATACCTGTTGAAAGAATTACCTGACATTTGGTTTCTGCTTTGAATACTAATGCATCATCGGCGAATGGTGAAGGATTGATGTTATTTCTTAAATAAGGGTGTAAACAAGCAGTATCACCGATTTTTAGACCTTCGGTTACATGAAACAGGCCAATGCCCATTGATTTTAATTCCTTGGCTATCTCGATGCAATTTTTAAGGCCGGCTCCACCAGGAATCAAGTCTCTCATAGATAATTTGACACAGATTTCCATTTCTGAAACGGCTTCTTTTACTGCTGAGATTACCTTGCGAAGAATCAAAATACCATTGTCGTAACCAAAAGCAAACAAATCTGTTCGTTTATTAGTTATTGGAGAAAGGAACTGGTGAATCAATGTACCTTCTGCTGCATTGATTTCAACTCCTGAAAAACCTGCGTTCCAGGCTAAGCCAGCTGCCTTTTTATATTGATTAACTATTGTATCAATATCTGTTTCTGTTAATTCTGTGATATCACCTGTAATCTTTTTATGAGTTATCTTTGAGGGTCCATAGAGTTTATTATGGGCACCAGAAATAGCATTTATTCCACCATGATATAATTGGATCATCGGAAGACAATCCTGCTTTCTCATTTTTACTACAAGTTCAGATATTCCCAAGAAATTCAGACTATCAGAAACTACGCATTGATTATGCCAGCCACGACCTTCTTTTGAAATTGCAGCACCTTCAATAATAAGAATACCAGCACTTTTATCTGCCATTTCTTTGTAGTAGTTAAAAAACTTTGGTGTCAAATTACCGTCATCGTCACAAAGAAAGCTTGGATTTGGTGCCGCTACAATCTTATTCTTTATTGTTCTTAAACCAATTTTTACTGGAAATAATAATTTTTCATACATGTGTGTGATGTTACTTAAAAATAGAATTTTGGTCAAGAGGTGAATGATAGAAAGCTAGAAAGCCATCAAATGAAATTTTTATTGCTAACATATGGAATTAGTATTGAGTTTGTTGTAAAATATTCTACACAGATTTAAATAAACGGAGACAAACAATGCGCAAAATTTTTCTTGCAGCGCTTATGGCTTTGGCTTTTACTCCAATGACCATGGCACAGAATCTTCCAGTTCAAAATTCTCAGATAGGGGCAGTTACTATGACTACTAATTCCGCAATTCCTGCTGATGTTAAGCTTGAAAAAGCTGATAACCCAGTTATCAAAATTTCCACTGACCGTGGCGATATGATTCTTGAACTTTTCCCAGATTCAGCTCCAAAGCATGTTGAAAGCATGCTTAACCTTATTAACAAGGGTTTCTATAATGGTCTTAAGTTCCATCGCGTAGTTCCTGGTTTTGTTATTCAGGGCGGCGATCCAAAGGGTGACGGAACTGGCGGACCAGGCTACAACATTAAGGCTGAATTCAATAATCGTCCACATCTTAAAGGTACTTTGGCAATGGCTCGCGCTATGGATCCAGATTCTGCCGGCAGCCAGTTCTACATCTGCTTAGACAGAATTCCACACCTTGATGGTCAGTATACTGTATTTGGTCAGTTAAGAAGCGGCCACGATGTTCCTGAAAAGGTTCGTATGGGCGATAAGATGAATATTACTATTCTTCAGGGCGCTCCTGCTGCTAAATAATAAATAGGCAATCAGAGATGAAATTTAATTCCGAATTAATTCATGAAAATGTTCCTATAAAACACCTTGTTACATTCAAACTTGGTGGTGAGGCTGAATATTTCTATTCTGCCGATTGTGTTGACGCACTATGTGATGCTGTCAGATATGCAAAAGAACATAAAATGCCATACTTCATCCTTGGTGGCGGTTCTAATCTTGTTGTATCAGATAAAGGCATGGACGGACTCGTTATACACAACCAGTGCGAAGATATCTGTCAGATTGACCATGAAAAACATCAGATAAAACTTTCTTCAGGATTCGATTTTAGCTATTTAGTTAAAATCGCACAGCAGGAAGGCTTTTCTGGTGCAGAATCTTTCGCTGGCATTCCAGGAACAATAGGTGGTGCTATTTGCGGAAATGCCGGTGCCTACGGTAAAAGCATCTCTGATTTGCTTATAAGCTGTGACGTAATGACTATGGATGGTAAGGTTCAGACCGTAGATAAAGAATTCATGCAATTTGAATACAGAATGAGCCGTGCCAAAAAAGAACCAATTGTTATTCTGTCAGGCGTTTTCCAGCTCGAAGCTGGTGATAAAAAAGAAATTCAAGCCAAGATTGATGATATTCTTCAACAACGTCATTCTAAGCATCCTGATAAAGAAATCGGTTGTGCAGGTTCTTATTTCAAGAATCTTCCACCTGCTCCTGGTGAAACAAGACGCCAGGCTGCTGGAATGTTTTTGGATAAGGTTGGTGCAAAAAGCATGAGCTTTGGTGGTGCCTCTGTTTTTGAAAAGCATGCAAACTTTATCATAAACAAAGGAACTGCTACTGCATCTGATGTTAGAAATCTTGCCAAGCTCTTAAAGGAAAAAGTAAAAAAGGAACTTGGTATTGATCTCGAAGAAGAAGTCCGATACGTTGGCCGCTGGTAATCAAAAAAAGGATATATAAAATGGCAGAAGAACAGAAAGATTACGAATTCACAATTAGAGAAGGCGAAGATTTCATCGAATTGATTTCTTTGCTGAAATACTTAGGTATTGCTTCAACAGGCGGACAGGCAAAGCTTATGGTCGAAAACAATACTGTTATGGTTGATGGTGTTGTAGAAACAAGAAAACGTCGTAAGGTTCGCTCTGGTATGACTGTAACAACTACAGATGGTTATACCATTAAAGTTAAGTAATATTTGAAGCAAAAAAATACCGGTTTCATCCGGTATTTTTTTTGCTATAATTATTATCTTGTTCCTTGCCAGTAATATGCATCAACCGGTCCATCCTGACCATAAGGCCAATGAACGTTGAACATATTTACCTGAACACCAGAAAGTGTCATTCTTCCTGAACGCAATATTATTGAAGCTGTTGCACATGTGTTTTTCTGAGTTGCAACTACATATTCTAATATTTTATTACCAGCAGAATCTTTTCTTGCCAAGTTGTAAGTTCCGAGTGATCTTCCATCTATTTGAAGTTCGATAGTGCCTGGATTATCATACATCTCGTAATCCCAGAAATCAAATAGACAACGGGTCATTGTGGCGCACAAATCAACACGGGCACCAACCTGAGCAGTTGTTGCAATATACCAATCATCCTGGGTATTTGTTTGAATCTGTTTCCAATTACCTGTGAAACGCAATGGATACAATTGGCTGATTTTCTTTGTTACAGGAAGATAAGTTCCGTTATATATTCCTGAACAGTCCATTTGGACACAATAAGCTTCTTCTTTCGGAGCATTTCCATTAAGACTTTCAGTTCCAAATGGGTTATTCGCTTCATCAGCACAACCTGTTAACATTACGGCTGTTAAGAAAGCCATAGCCGCGCCTGTAAGAACTCTAACAAAACGCCTTAAAAGTTTTTGGTTTTTGCTTGCCATAATTCTCCCTTTATCTTATCTGTCTATGTTATGATTATCGGCATATGATTATTTAAGTTTAGTACTTTTTTATTTTAAAGTATAAAATATTGTTTCAATAGGCTTATGGCTATTGGTTTAGATATCTGCAAGTCCGAAGCGCCCCTGCGAGGCCTTTAAATGTTCTATAAAATAGAATTGTTTAATTTGATTCTATATTGTAAAATAACACCATGCGATTCGACTTGGAACCTAAAACTCAAAACAAATCATTTTTTGCAAATAATCTCGACTCAATTGTTTGCACAATCGGCTTTTTGCTGATAGTTCGTTTTGGGAATGTAGCTGTAGCAATATTGGCTGTGCTTGCTTACCTTGCTTTTGTCCTGGAGTTTGTTTCCAGGAAAAAATATACCGTTGGTTTCAGGATTTTAACAGTTACTAGCATTATAGCTGGTATAGATATTATTATATTAAATTACTACACAATGATAAGTATTGCTGTATTGGTAACCAATCTGATTGCATGTGGAATAATTGAATTGTTGATTATTCATGAAAGAAATAAATTCTTTGATGAAAATTGCTATGAAATAGCTGAAAAATATAGAGAGGCTAAGGCATTACTTAATCAGCATAAAGGTCTTAATTCATATAAAAAGCTTATTGATAATATTTATGATGAAGATAAAAAGCTTTATCTAGCTTCTATGCCAGTCCGTGAAGCTTTAAAAAAGGTAACTAAGCTTATAAATGATATGAATACGGATGATTCTTTTAAACCAAAGAAAAAGATGTTTGTAAAAAGCACAGAAGTTGAGTCTGATAAACTCTATAATACAAACAAATATATGAAAGCAGCACTTGATAAGCAAAAACAATATACTGCTTATATAGAAGAAGTTGATGCCGCTATTAAGGAAACAGGCTCTGATTTTTTAAATGTAAGAGCTGAATTGGAGCTTGCTGAACTGTCTAACGTCAGTGTCCCTGAATTAAGCCTAAGTAAATTGGAACAGCGGTCCAAGACTTTGGCTTATATTCAGAGTCATCTGCCTGTTCTTTATTGACCTTATTATCTGTGCAACAGGGAATTTGATTTTAAGGTGGTCATGAGAAGAAGTTCTCTTTTTAAATAATCGCTGAGAGTTTCTGAAGCTTTAATATAATCAACAGCACTGCAACCGCGTGACTCAACGATATTTGGATTTGCACCGTTCTTGAGCAATTCGCTAATCATCTGCTCTGGGCAAGTTTTGTTGAAAGCTGCATACATAAGAGGAGTAAGACCATCCGGGTCGGTAGCATTAATGTTGGCGCCCGCTTTTATCATGAGCTTCAATATTTTGGTGTTTTCCTGACCAGCTGCTATATTCATAAGAATATTAGCATTTCTGAATGGAGCATTAGGATTAGCTCCCTTGTCTAATAATGTTTCTACTAATGCTGGGTTCGGATTTGGAGTTGTAATAGCAATGAAGAGTGGGGTGTATTTATCAAATCTTGGGTCTGAGCATTTAATAGCAACATTTGGGTCAGCACCATTTTCAAGAAGCAAATTCATTGCTTTTGTCGTGCCGTAACCATGTGCGTCGTTGTTAAGAAGCAAAAGGGAAAGAGGAGTTAAACCTGATGGCTCCTGTGTGTTAGCATCAGCACCTTCTTTTAGCAAAGCTTCAACAGCTTTTAATCCTTCAGGAGAGTTAGCAGTTTTTACTGCTTCCAATAGTTTTTTATTTAATTCAGTATTCATGATATATCTCCAAAGGTGAGTTTGTATTAATAATAACGCCTTTTTATTATTTTATCAACTTTGTTGAATATATCATTGCAACAGCAGAAAGTTAAGCAGGAGTGCCACACTTTCTCGGCTAAAAGCTAATAGAAAACTGCCAAAAGCTTATTGGAAAATGCTTTATACTAGCTATTTATAGCATTAACCATCTATATTTTGGTTCCGAGGTTTCTCCTTGCCAAGATATAGGTTTAGGATTATAATATAGTTATGGATGTGTCAACAGTAAAAGGTATTCGTTATACCTATCAAATCGATTACATGAACGCAGAGCCGACTCATTTAAAGAGTCAGGTTCATAATCTTCCTGTAGTCAGTGAGCCTCAGGCTACTGCTCTTGATTCTTTTCAAAAGCAGGTAGATACTTATGTACCTCAAAGAGATACAGCTGTAACATATTCTGCTCCAACAGACGCAAGCCTATCTTCTCCAATAGCTAGAGTTTCAGACAACTCAATTGCAGGTTCTCTGAATAATTCAACTATTCCTGCAACTGCCGGGGTATTGAGAGGAACTTCCGATGTTCTTGCTCCTAATGGCTTGAACAGTCTGATGCCTGAAAGCGAAGTTGCTGTTGCTGCACCTATTGCTCAAGAAAATCAGATTAAACTAGATATTAAGACTGATGAATTACGCCCGCTAGAAGGTGTTAAACCTACATTACAGACTGCAATACAGAATGTAAGAAACGGTATTGGCACTGAACAGAATCCCATTTTCCAGGATAATGGCGTAAGGCTTGAAACAAACACTGTAGCCCCAATCGAAGCTCCAGCTCCAAGTGTTGGTATTGGTTTAGATTCCAATGCTATAAATGATGGCGTTCAGTTAAATGAAAATGCTGTAAATAACAACCTGAACACCGCTGATGTAAGTGCTGTTGACAATGCTGAAAGACCAGTTCCGTCATATATGATTCCGGATGCTGATGAATTAGCTGCAGCAGAAAATGAAACAGCACCACAGAATTTTAACCGATTCCTTGCTAATCAGGCTAAGGCTCTTTACGGTTACATCAGTGGCGCTGTCAGTCAGATTTCTCAAGGCTCTTTTAACGTTATAGCCTAAGATCCTTAATGAGCTAGTTTAATATCCTCAAAGAAAAATTCATTTGCTTTTTTCCATGTTGTACGTTTTTCAAGTGTAGATAATGGAATGTTGGCCTGAACAGGTTCGTGAGTCATACTTGGCCCCATATACATAACAAAAGCTTTTTTGTTAGCTATTGTCATGACCATTACACTTTCTCCGCAAGGAATCTTGGTTTCGTCGAGTTTTAAATATTCCGTGGTTACCTGATATTTCTGGGTTCTTTCGGAAACATTCTTAATCTGCTTTTTCAGTTGTTCAATGTTTGCTGCGTCCCATACTCTTGGGGTTCTGAATTCATTTATAATATCATTGTAATATGACATTACTAGAAGTGCTGATTTTAATAGAGCATTTCTGTGACCGGAATCAATTCTAAGATTTTTCATAACATTTGTAATTCCGTCAAATAACTGATACTTAGCAGCATAAATATTAGCAAGTAACTTACATTCTTCGGGAAGCATTCTTTCCAGGTTTCTGTATCTGATTGAAGCATTCTGAAATTGTGTTCTGATTTCAGGCATCTTGCCAAGAATATTAAGGTATTCCATGTCATTAAAATATGTCTGATAATGATCAATGAAAGCAAACATGTCTAAGATAACTTCTCTTGGTTCTTTTTGCATACTTTGCTGACCAAGAGTGGCTGCCATCGGTTGTGGAGTGAGGCAGTTAGAACAAAAATTTGCATTGTCTGGAAGCTGGCAACTGCAGCTTATGCAGGTTTTTGCATCAGCACTTATTAAACTACCGAACAATAAAAGACCAACTACAGCGGAAGTAATAATATTCTTAGACATTTGTTCACCTTTAAATGTATATATTTTTCTTATATATCGGCAAAACCAACATGCCTTATTGAATCTTTTTAAATAACTAACGTGGTTACCGACTTCTTAGAGGCTGTCTGACTCAGACAGCGAGGCTAGGGGATTTTTGCTAACTTAGGCTAAGCAGTAGCAAGTAAAAGCCCGAAGGCACACTCTCTCGGCCAAAAGCTAATATCTAATAGCCAGCAG
>JAZUDR010000295.1:0-2112 GCA_045639725.1 Candidatus Avigastranaerophilus sp.
TTCCTGGCTGAAGCCTTTACTAGACCAAGACTTATGAAGTCTCTGGCAAAACTTGGTTTCACTCAGTCATACAGCTATTTCACATGGCGCAATGAAAAACAGGAAATAATGGATTATTTCAAGGAACTGACTACTCCGCCAGAATCTGATTTCTACAGAGCTAATCTGTTCACAAATACTCCTGATATTTTCCCATACTTCCTCCAGACCAGTGGACGTGCCGGTTATCAGATTAGAGCCGTTCTTGCAACAACTCTCTCAACTGTTTACGGTATGTTCCAGGGCTTCGAGCTCTGCGAAGGCATCCCAGTTCCTGGTAAGGAAGAATATCTCAATAGCGATAAATACGAAGTTCGCTGCAGAGATTGGAATGCTCCTGGCAATATCGTCGAAATGATTGCCAAACTGAACCGCATCCGCAAGGAAAATCCAGCTCTTCAGGAATATGACAACCTTGAATTCTATCGCGCAGATAACGACAAGATTCTGTTCTACGGTAAGTCAATGGGTGATAACCATATAATGGTTGTTGTAAACCTTGATCCATTCCAGACTCAGTGCTCAACCGTCTATGTTCCGATAGATAAATTCGGAATCAGCGAAGGTCAGGGCTATGAAGTCCATGACCTGCTCACCGATAACCGCTATTGGTGGACCGGTTCCCAGAATTATGTGGAACTCAACCCCGAAGTTGGTGTGGCACACGTATTCCTGATTAAGAAGTAATAATAAAAAAGCCCTCTCATTGAGAGAGGGCTTTTTTATCTTCTTTGGTTTGCTTACTTGCTCTAAATTCGTAGAGTTAGTATAATATGAATAGGTTAAAAGATTGGTGCGTCTAATGAACCAAAAGGCAATGACAATATTAAATGAAGTATGCAAAAAATGTAAGCCTGTTTTTGAAGGCATATTTTGTGATGCTTATTTATATGGTTCTTATGCCAGAGGAGATTTTAACAAAGAATCTGATGTTGATATTTTAATTACGTTAAGCGTAGATTCCTCTGATATTTCTGATTGTAGAGACAAAATTTCAGAAATAATTAGTGATATTTCCTTAGAATATGATGTTACTGTTTCTGTAGCACTAAAGCCTATTGAATTATTTAATCGGTATAAAAATATTCTTCCTTATTATCAGAATGTTTTAAAAGAAGGAATCAAGTATGCTCTCGCTTGACGAAAAGAAAAATCTGTCAAAACTGAGATTAGAGCATGCGAATAAATGTTTAAACAGTGCTAAATTATTAGTTGAAGCCGATGATTTTGCTAGTGCTGCTAATCGTTCTTATTATGCTGTTTTTCATGCTATGAGAGCAGTTTTGGCTTTTGATGGAAAGATATGAAAAAGCATAGTGCAATAATTGCAGAATTCAGGCGTTTATATATTAAAACAGGCAAGTTTGAATTGGAATTATCCAAGATTATAACTAATCTTTTTGATACACGAAATGACAGTGATTATGACGATTTCTTTGTAATTGATAAATGTAAGGTAAAAGAACAGATTGCTAATGCTGAGTTGTTTGTTGCAAAAATTACAGAATTTCTCTTTTCAAATTAGGATCTGCAAATGACATCAGAAGAACTGGCTAAAAGATTTGGTATGAAGGTGCACCTGGAAAAGGGGCTTTTTGTTGAACGTCATTATAAGCACAATGGCGATGACAGGGCCGCTTCAGGCAGTATTTATTATTATGTTGATGCTGATGAGAAAACTGAATTTCATCGTATAGACTGCGATGAATACTGGTCCTACAATGCCGGCTCTACTCTTGAACTATGGATTATTATGCCTGATGGAAAACTGCAAATCCGCAAATGTGGCATAACCGACGATGCCGAGCCAGCCATCTATGTGCCAAAAGGAGCTGTATTTGCAAGCAGGCATGCAAAGGACGTTACTGATGGTACACTAATAACCGCTATCACCGTTCCCCGCTTCAAATACGAAGGGTTTGAAATATTCTCTAAAGACCAGATTCTAACCCAATACCCGCAGCTTTCAGCATTCTTTGATAAGTGAATAAGGAAGCTTTAAGTCAGAGTATATGGCTAATTGATAAAAACTTTTTAAAATGGGGCTTAATAAACTAGTATTTGCGCTGAATA
>JAZUDR010000296.1:0-2124 GCA_045639725.1 Candidatus Avigastranaerophilus sp.
TTTTTTAGAATAAGAATCTGTGCTGCCCATAAATTCTCCTTTCTGAATTGAGCAAAAAAAGCCCGGATTCTTCAGCCAAACCATCACACATAGAGTATTTATACATACGGTCACCTCAAATGATTAAAAATATGAGGAATTTTCCTTTTCCTCATATAGTAATCATTTGAAAACGGAAAATTGGACAAAGTTTAATATTAAGAAATGTAAATTTTCATAGAAGTTTGGTAGAAGGTGTATTGCAATACAAAGGAAAGCCCTGGGGGCATGAAGAACCGCCACTTTGTGGCGGTAATGAAGACCGCTCACGCGGAATGAAGACTCGCTGACGCGAGAATGAAGACCTGCTTCGCAGGAATGAAGACCGCTGGTGCGGAATTGATTGGTTTGGTTTACTGCTGCTTTTAGCTACTCGCTGCCAAGATTCGAAGCTTTGCTAGCGAAGAATTGATTGTTTTAGCTATTATCTGCCAGGATTCGAAGCTTTACAAACGCAGAATTGATTCACGAACTAATGTTATTGTTTATGCAGTGATTTCATTTTCGGGCATAGCCCTAATACTACTGGCTACGCACAAGTGCGTTAAGTATTGGCCTGCCAGCCATGCAACTATTACTTGCCACCCATAAATGGGTCTCTTGGATCAAACAAAGTGAGCTGATCTGCTTCTTGATCAGCCTTTAATTGATTAGCTATATAATTTTTTATTGCAACAGTGTTTTTACCTACGGTATCAACATAGTATATGGATATGATCAGGACATATTTCTTCTTCTATTATTTCAACCCCTTTCCATTGGCATAACTGTCTTAGGATTTCTCTTATTTCTGATCTTTTTTCTTCAAAAAATACTTTTCTACGATACTTAGGCGCAAAGACAATATGGTATTTGCAGTTCCACTTAGTATGTGCTAGACTTCTGACATCTGAATTTAATTCTGATAAAATTATTCCTCCTAACGTGTATTTAAATATGACTGGCAGGTCAATTCTTTTATTATACACGTTAGGAGGTTTTATTATTTATTCATCGCTAAAGCTAAAATGAACCACGCGACTATCGCGTGGTTTTCTTATACAATAAAAGGACAGGGATACAATCCATCCCTGTCCGTCCTAAGATTAAGCAAGGATTATTCGGATGTGCGCCTAGAAACCGCATGCGAAATAGCCCTTACCCATGTAAGAATACCCAGATATCATCATCTTAAAGCTATTCTTGCTGCTAATCAAGACCTATTTTATTTAGACAGTAAAAAACAACAGACAGAGCGTTCTAATACAGGAAATACCGGATATATACGCGGTGCAGAATATTATGGAGGCAGCAGAAAATGATTAATGAAGAAACAAGACGTAAACTCAGAGAACTTAATCTCGGTGAGCTTATTCTCGGCTTAGAAATACAGCAGAAACAGTTAAATCTGACAGAACTTACTTTCGATGAGAGATTTCAGATGCTTACAGACTATCTGTATCAGGAAAAATATAATGCAAAAATAAAAAGAATGATTAAGAATGCCAAACTCAGATTTCCGAATGCTGAAATGCGGGACATTCACTACACTGGTCGCAATCTAGATAAGAATACAATGAACGAGTTAGCAGGCTGTCAGTTCATTGATAATAATAATATCAACATAATCATTCAGGGATTTACAGGAGCAGGAAAGACTTATCTGAGCAACGCCATTGGAAAACAGGCCTGTAAACTGTGTGTTTCTACAAAATATGTCAGGTTGCCAGATCTGCTGTGCGAAATGGAAGAAGCTCAGGTAACAAAAACATCTGTAAAAAGACTTTTAAAGAAATACGGCAACTGCAAACTGCTTATTATCGAAGAATGGCTTCTGACTGAATTAAAACAACAGGAACAGTCTTTCATTATGAAGTTAATAGAAAGACGTTACGACTCATCATCAACAATTTTCTGCAGTCAGTTCTGCATCAAAGACTGGCATGGAAAACTTGGAGGGGGAGCAATGGCGGATGCAATAATGGACAGAATCGTTCACAACGCAATAACGATAGAAACAGGTTCTATGAATATGAGAGAATTCTATTCAGAAGGAAATAAAATCAATATGTAGACTGGACCTCAAGCAAATATTCTGTGGACCTG
>JAZUDR010000297.1:0-2079 GCA_045639725.1 Candidatus Avigastranaerophilus sp.
GTAGTCTGCTTCATGACATTGGTAAGATACCTTGCAGAGAAGTCGATGCTTCAAGCGGGAAAGTATCCTTCCATCGTCATGAGGTTGAAGGCGCAAAAATGATGAGGGATATCTGCGACCGTTTCAGATTATCCTCTAAGGAATTGAATTATCTGCAGAATCTGGTTAAGAATCATATGCGTCCAGGAATTATTTTGCAGCAGGGTCTGAATGACAAGAGACTTTTCAGATATTATTCGGAATGTGGTCGTGATGGCTTAGGGATATGTCTCTTCTGTCTTGCTGATCGTTTTTCAGCATTGGGTGCGGAAACTACAGAGCATGACCTTGCAATTTTTTCAGCAGGTATTTATCAGATAATGGATGAATTTTATCAGCAGATGCAGAAACCTAAAATCAAACCTCTTTTAAATGGCAAGGACCTTATGCAGCAATTCAATTTAAAACCAGGTCCAGCTATCAAGCAGATTTTAGATTTTCTTGAAGAAGCGCAATTTGCTGGAGAAGTTAATACAAAACAGGAAGCAGTTGAACTCATAACAAAAGAATTGTCCAACTTCGTTTTCTAGTCACAATAACTAAATTTATTGTCAACTAAGCGAAAAAAATGTAAAATTAATTGTTATGCAACAGAAAATTCAACAATTTGTATTCCTTAGTGAGAGAATTCTTTCTGAGTACGGCGAATTAAGACTTCGCAAAACTTGGAATGAACTGCATGCTGTTTCTTTGCAACTAGCTCCATATATGAGACAGTTGTCACAGAATTTTGACCCCAAATACGCCCTACTCTTTTTGCTTTCTTGTGATAATGAAAGCGCCCAGAAGAATGGATGTTTCTCAATGCTATTCAGGAAGATTCTAAGTAATATTCCTAATAAAGCAATGATAAATGTTCTTTCTGCAGTAAACCGTGTAGAGCTGAATAATTATCTGTTGCCTTTCCTCTATGAACAAGGAGATATAGGCTCTATCGCAGCTTATACTGCAGCTACTCTTGGTTTAAAGGTAAAGTATGACGCCTTTGAATTCTTTTTAACCTCAAGGGAATGGACACAGGAAGATTTAATAAATCTAAGCTTTTTGTCACTAGTTGATGAAAAGGATTCATTGATTTTAAATATTGATGAAGCTTATAGAACATCAAACAAGGAAGTCTTCAAAGAATTTCTTAATGTTTTAAATTCATCAAATGTAAATGAACCCGTTGTTCCTGACATTAAGCTGCCTGAACCATCAGTTAATGAAAAGCCTGCAGTGAAAGTTGTTAAGCCGGCTAATAAGCAGCAGCCTCAACCAACAGAAAATAAAGAACGTGTTTTCAAACTGAGCGGCGTTAAACCGAGAAGTGATTTACAAAGACAGTCTGATGCTTTCAAAGACGAAAGTCCTGCTAAGCAGACTATTGGTCCTGCAAATGAAACTAAGCCAGTTCAGCCTGTTCAACAAGGAAAGCAGGCACAAGGTTCGAAGATAGTTAGCATACTTTCAAGAACCAATAAACAGTTTGAACAGAATCAGAAAAAAAATATATCACAGACTCAGAATGTTGTAGATAATCAAGTAACTTCACAATCTGATGAGAATGTCATTCCGCCTGAAGTTCCTGAAAATGAAACTCCAAAAGCTGATGCAAAGGCCAATAATCTTAAAAATGTTGTAGACAAAGGTAAACAGATGCTTGACAGCCTAGTAGAAAAGGCAAGCGAAACAACAATTACTTTTGATCCTGATGACATTAAAGATGGTACATTCTTTAAGAATATTTTTAATAGCTTAAAAGAAAAGTTTTCTGGGAATGGTTCTGATTCTGATAACTCAAATTCTATTCTTAGAAAACCCTGGGTAGCTATTGTAGCTATTGTAATAGTTTTGATAGTACTGATTTGCGTTATGGCTTCCGGCGATATAACTCCAAGTGAAACCATTGTTAAAGCACCACCAAAGGAAGGCAAGATTCCTGATTTCTGGGTTGATGCAGTTACAAATAAGCAGTTAACGCCACAGTATATCGCTGCTGACGTTGATTATCGCATGGGCGAGTTATACTTAGCCAGAAACGTATTTAATGAAGCTATT
>JAZUDR010000298.1:0-18161 GCA_045639725.1 Candidatus Avigastranaerophilus sp.
AGGATAGGTAAGAAAGGGTGTGCTTTTCTCGGCCAAAAGCTAGCAGCCAACAGCCACAAGCGTATAGAATCACATTTATAGCTCTAATAAATGAAGCCTGTGGTTATTTAATTAAATCATTGAAACTGCTAAGCTTAGTAATGATTAATCTATATAATTCAGGGTATTCCTGTTTCAGGTCAGCTATTTGAGTTGTAAGAGATGCTTGATGAACTGTGGTTTGTTTGTGCACTCTGACGAAGCATTGTTTTACAAGATTTAAGTTAGGATATTTTGATGGATTCAATTCTATATCGAACTCTGCATCAAGATTTTGGCGCTTAGTTATTGTGGAAATCGGTAAGACGGTGAAGTCATTGTTTCGTGGTCCGTATATTATTAATACCGGTCGCTTTTTGTATGAATTTTTTCTGTTTATTGAGTCATAAAATGGAATTACAGAAGAGTATATTTTGCCTATCATTGGGTATCGGCATCCTCAAACTCATCGTAATACATGTCATACACGTGATCATAGGGACGGATTTTTTGGGCGTCTTTGCGGATGTCGTCTAAAGACAGTATGACCCTGCCGTTTTGATTTGCAGATAAGCCTTTTCTTGAATTTTTCCAAGAAATTTCCTGATGAGTAATGGAACTGAGCTTCCAAGAGGCTAGGGCGCCATATTCTTCTATGACATTATTGGCGATGTATTTGACTTCATCTGAAATATCATCAGTTGCGTCAAGGATACCATCAGGGCAAAATGAATTTCTTATTTCCCGACAGACTGGACCATATTTCCAGCCTTCAAAAACAGCTTCAAATACAGGCTCATTGGTAATTGCTAAAGATTCGCGCTGGGTGAAATAAAGAAGCTTGTGAAGCTTCATTTCATCTAGAACTTCCCCAGATATTTTCTGGTAACGTTCAAAAATATATTGTGCAACATTGCAAACCTTTTCCATAAATTACCTCTTCATAAATCTTACCTTAAAAATCAAAAACGTGCAATAGAATGTGCTAAGGCTTGGTGCTGCTCCCTCATCCGTCACGCTATGCGTGCCACCTTCCCCCTCAAGGAGGAAGGCTAGGTTAGGAATAATGAATAAAAAAAGCCTCTGAGGGTTCAGAGGCTTTTTTATCTGGTTAGGTTATTTGCCGATTGGCATGATGCCGACAGAACGGCATTTGCCGATGTTTACCAGGAAGGTTTCGGCTTCGTGTTCTTCAGAATTCTTTTCAAAGGTTTTGGTTCCTTCTTCGATTGCCTGCTCAAGGGTGGCACCTGAGCCCATCATTGTGGTTTCGATGAAGTATGTGGTAACAGGGTCGCCGTCTTCATCCTTTTCCTGACCGCCAACAGCTAAGAATGCATGACCAGGAACAAGAACAATGCTGACATCCAGTTCAATCTTCTTTAACAGTGAAGCGAGCATGCAGGTTCCGTCAATGCAGTTGGCCTGATTATTGCCAATGACTTCATTGAAGAAGCGGACATGCTGGGTGAAAATCTTCTGGCTGTTGTTGGTTGTGCCGGAAATACTGCTGTAGTGAGTTCCCTTAGAACTGAAGAAATTCCAGACCATTCTAAGCTGGCTTAAAACGTCTTCTTCTGTAGAACCCTGATAGCCAAAGAAACTTTTGCCTTCGTTTCCTTCAAGGATTTCGCCAAGGGTTTCATCTACTTCAGGATTAGTTTCGTTTACGAAGCAGGCAAACAATGGTGAAAAATCAGTGTAGCCGTCTTCATCCTGAAGACCAAGAACAGCTTCGTTTACAGAACGGTATTCCATAGTCTTGTTGTATCTGTTTTTAACCTGACCGTCAACTTCAACGATAGCCGAGAAATTTATGAAACCAGGCTGTGAAGCTTCCAGAAGACCGTTTCTTTTCCATTTTATTGCAATAGAATAAACCTGTTCGTCTTCATCAGTCATGTCATGTTCGTAAACAGCTTTTTCCATAAGGGCGTTTTCTTCGATAGTTACTTTTACGTGAGCTTTTTCCTGAACACTGATATGAAGAGTAGGTTCGTCGCGAAGTGACTTGTCCATCATTGAGTAGAGAACGAATGACGGGTAAATGCTTTCTTCATACATTTCGTCAATGATAACATCGTAATTCTTAAGTGGTTCTTCAGCTTCTTCTGCTGGTTCTTCAGCATCTTCGCCTTCTTCACTATCTTCTTCTATTTCAGCATCTTCGCCTTCATCGGCTTCTTCTTCAGCCTGTTCAGCAGCCCATACTGGCTGGTTAATATAAAGGCTCATGCCAAAAAGCATAGCCATAATTGCAAAAATACTTATTACCTTGCGCATAAAAATCCTCCTGTTGAGTTGCGGCAATTCTAGCATTAAATATTTGTTATAGCAATAAATATCAATGTAGATTTTAATATTTACAATAATTTTATTTTTCTTTGGAACTTTTGCTGAGGTTTGTGGTCTAATATGGGTGTAAAATGAAAACGAAACTCCCAAGGAGGTTTTATAAATGAGAAAATCATTAATCGGTTTCTTGGCTGCAGCAATTGCTTTTGCTCCTCTCGCTAATGCGCCAGTATACGCCCTTGATGACAGCCAGGGTTTGGCTGCCGCAGTGTCTATGCAGAAGGCTTTTGTAAGTGTAGCCCGCTCTTTAAAGCAGAGTGTAGTTAATATTACTATTGAAAGAACAACAAAGAATTCTAGAAGTGTCTTTAACTTTGATTCTGACGACGAAAGCTCTGATGAAGCTGAAGAATTCCTCAGAAAATTCTTCAAGATGCCAAGAGGTAATCAGCGTGAAGAAAAGATTGTAGGCGGTGGCTCAGGTATTATATTCAAGGCTGATGGCACAATTCTTACTAACAATCACGTAGTGAAGGATGCCAGCAAAATAACTGTTAAATTGTATAATGGCAAGGAATACTCTGCAGAAATTCTTGGCCAGGATCCGCAGACAGACGTTGCTGTAATTAAGATAAAGCCGGATGAAACTCTCACTGTGGCGAAATTTGCTAATACTGATGAAGTAGAAGCAGGGCAGTGGTGTATGGCAATCGGTAGCCCGCTTGGCTTGGAACAGACTGTTACCGTAGGTGTTGTTAGCGCTGTTGGTCGCAATGGTCTTGGCGCTGCAGCTATCGAAGACTTTATTCAGACTGATGCCAGCATTAATCCAGGCAATTCCGGTGGTCCACTTGTTGACATCACTGGTAAGGTTATAGGTATCAATACTCTTATATATACAGCTCCAGGCTCTGGAATAAGCTTTGCTATTCCTTCAAATCTGGCAGTAAAGGTTGCTGAACAGATTGCTAACGGTGGTTCTGTAAGCAGACCTTACTTAGGAATTTCTATGGTTGCTGTAACCGACGAACTGAAGGAACACTATGACTTGGATAACAAGCATGGTGCAGTTGTTATGGAAGTAACCAAGGATTCTCCTGCTGGAAAAGCCGGCTTCAGAAAAATGGATATTATCCGTAAGTTTAATGGCAAGGAAATAGCTTCTACCGAAGAAGTTCAGAAATTCATTTTCAGTCAGAAGGTTGGTTCTGAAGTTAAGGCAGAAGTTTTAAGAAATGGTAAAACCGTTGAACTCAAGATTAAGCTTGAACAGATGCCCCAGACCTTTGGTATGAGTCAGGCTGAAATTAAACAGATGAAGCCTAAGGAAAATGCAAAGGTTAAGGCTCTGGCTATAACAGACAAGCTTGGTTTGAAGGTTCAGAAACTGACTCCAGAATTAGCAAAGGGAATGGGCCTTGAAACATCAGAAGGTCTTGCTATTACTAGCGTAAAGGAAGATTCTGCTGCAGATAAGGCCGGGTTAGGCAAAGGTGACATTATCACTCAGGTCAATGGTAGCGATATTTCTAATGAAGCTGACCTCGAAAAAGCTCTTAGAGATGGTGAAAAGAAGCAGAGTTCTGTTTTCCTGATTGAACGTGCAACTGTTCCAATGTTCCTGATCGTTTCTCACAAATAAGAAACCTGCAATAAAAAACAGCCTCTAATTTGAGGCTGTTTTTTACTTTAGAAAAATTAACGATGAGCATATCAAAGTAAGAATCAGCAGATATCTCCCAGCCTCAAAATCCGACTTTTACTAGAGAGTCGGGGTTTATATAACAAATATTTGACTTAAAGTTTTAAACAGTTTATCATAAAAGTTACCGTGAAAGCTCAAGTTAAAGCTAAAGTGAAAGCGCCAACAGCGCAATCATACCTTACTAAGCAGAACTTACAATGGCTAGGAATCTTTTTGGCATTTCTGGCCTTTTTGTCATTGATTTTTATGGTGATGTCTAATAGAAAGACCTCTAGGATTATATCAAAGAGCAAGCCACTGATTGTTACTGATATTGATATTGACGAAACTAGTGATAATGACGAAAACCTTTTTGAAGAACTTAATTTTCAGAAGGTACATACTGAGTTTCAAGCATCATATCTTGAATTGATTCAGAAAATCACTTCAAAAGCTCCTGATAAAAATTCTCCGGATGGAAGAGTTTCCTTTGATATCAAGAAGGATGCTCTTCTTTTCCAGACCTACAAAACAGCTCAGGGCAATTATACGAAGGTGCTTAAGAAAATTGAAGATCACGAAAAAGACTATAAGCTGAAGTGCTTTGCTAGAATGAGAAAACTAATCCTGGCGGTTCTCTTCTATGATAAAAAGTTTGGTAAACGAATGACCAAGTTTGATAAAGATAAACTTATCGAAATAGGAGCTTTGGATGAGGTTCCTGTATGCCCAAGAAACGGCGAATATTCTATTATTTATAAAAATGGTCGCCGATTATTCAGTTGCTCAGTTCACGGTGTTCTAAGAAATTAATAATCAAGCTTCCAGTTGGTTTTCCTGGTTTTCTTTTGTGCTTTCTTCTCCATTGAAGAAGAGTTCAACCATTTCTATAAGAGTTCTTACAAATAACACACCCACACCAACAGAGAAAATAAGTGTTAAGGTTATTGCCATTGAAAGCTCTTTAAACATGATTTCTGCTCCTGATAAGTAAAATTGCACTACCAGTATCGGCAGGTCTCTGTTTTTTCTTAACGAATTTTGTTGCTAGGGTGAAGTTGACTAAAAGTTATTTTAAGCATAAAATTAAAAGAAGTTTCAGAGAGGTGAAGTTTGGATTACAATTCTTTAAAATGGGCATCAAATCTTTTAGAGAATAAATTTATATCTAAAAAGGATTTGAATACCCTTTTAGACGATACATCAGAATACTATATTCTGCGAAGCATTCCTGAACCTAGAAAACGTAAAATCTGCCAGGATATTATTAAGCATACCCTGTTATCTAAAATAAGAGACGGTAAACTTCTAGTCTCTTCTGAATTAATTCTAGATGAAATTAAACGGCATTTTGCTGCCGAAAGTGTTGAACTAAAAGGGTATGAAGTATCAGATAGCCGGATAACTCTGACTCTTGCTTCCTCAAAGTGGTTTATTGGTTTTATTAAGCCCAGAATGTGGTTCAGAATAGATAAAGTTGAACTTAATTCTGAAACTCAGACTATTGTTGTGGAATATGGCTTTGACAGCTCTATATTGGATTTCGCGGTAAAGGAAGCTGTTAATTATTATAGCCGGCCATATATAAAAATACTGGAAAAGACAGATAGGGGCGGGAAGATTGCTGTTGATTTAAGTGGATACATTAAAGATTTTGATCAAAAGGTTTATATAAAGAATCTTGATTGCACTATTTTTGATTTGGTTTCTTTTTCTTCGACAAACCACTCAATGAACGGTGTTAATCTGATATGTGACCAAAATTGGTTAGAAATAGTTAATAATATGCATATGCGCCTTGATATTATCGAAGCGCAGAATTCAAAAAAGATGCCATCTGTTTGGTTGATGCATAGAGAATAAACTTATTTTGTGTAATTGGCATAAATATTGCTTTGTTATTTATGGCTAGATTGTTTGTAATCCATTTACTTTATAAGGGCTGTGATAGACCTTAAAAGGATAAAATTCTTGTCTTATATTATTACTGTGCTATAATACTACCACTTGAAGTTTATTTTGGAGATAGAAAATGACCGAAGAAAACAATAGTAATAAAACCGTATACCGCAGAGTAGTTATTCCTGAAGAAGCTAAGAAAAAGTATCTTGTTGGTAATACTGCTCCATTTTTGGGAAAAACCTTTGAATTAACCCCAGGTGCGGCTTTTACAATCGGACGCGAAGAAGGAAAGACCTTACAGCTTCCTAGCGACATGGTTTCTCGCAATCATGCAAAGATTGAACTTCAAGAAGGCAGATGCATTCTTACTGATACAAACAGCTCTAATGGTACTTTTGCCAATGGCGAAAAACTGCCACCGAATGAACCATATGGTCTTGCACACAGAGACGTTATCAAATTCGATAATTTCGAATTTATTTTTGTTGATACAGCCGTCGGAGATATCTGGCAGACTTTAAAACCTCTTTCAAGAGAAGGCTCTCAGATTGTTTCATTCTATAGTCCAAAGGGTGGAACAGGTATTACCAGCATAATTGTAAACCTGGCTAACTATCTTGGAACTAAGTTTGAAAAGAAGGTTGTAGTTGTTGACCTTGATCTTCGCTTTGGCGATGTTCAGACCTACGTAAAGGGCAAAGCCGGTCAGACAATCATTGAAATGATTAATGAACCTCAGCTTACTCCTGAAAATATCCAGAAATTCCTGCATAAGGGACCTGGTTTTGATTATCTTTCTGCCCCAAAGAAAACAGAATATGCAGAATTGGTTTCTCCACAGCATGTTAAGACAATTCTCTGGGCTCTCCAGTCCTGCTATGATTTTGTAATCGTAGATTTAAAGGCTGAAATAGACGAAGTTACAATCAATACATGGGAACTTTCCAACCTGATTTATCTTGTTGGTCAGCCAGAAATCGGTCATTTGCTCGCTGCTAAGCGTGTAATTGATATTATGAATCAGTTCAAATTCCCGGATTCAAAATTCAAGATTATCATGAACAAGATGGGTGCTGAAAATACTATTTCCTTAGAAGAAATAAAGAATTTCATCAAGAAAGAAATTTTCACTCTTCCATATGCTCCTGCTGACGCTGTTGTTACTTCTAACGGTGGTCAGATGATTTTCGAAGAAAAGGCTTCTACACCTCTCGGAGTTGGTATTGCAAACCTTGCTAGAACACTTATGGGTGAAGAAATAGTTGTTCAGGCTGACGGTGGTATTTTTGCAAAACTTAAATCACTTCTTGGAATGTAATAGAGGGCTTTAAAATTGGCTGACTATTCCCAAAAACGAGCTGGTAATTATACTTTAATCAGTAAACTGGGCGATGGTGGCTTTGCTACCGTATATCTGGCTCAGCATACTATTCTGGAGAAAAAAGCAGCAGTTAAGCTTCTGCTTCCTGAATGGATAGAAGAAGCTGATGTTGTTTCCAGATTCTTTGATGAAGCCAGAACAATGGAAAGTGTTCACGAACATCCGAACATTGTTAAGATTATAGACATCGCGACTAAGGAAAAATGCCAGGAAGAAGGTTTGCCACCTTATTTCATTATGGAATACCTCGAAGGTAAGTCACTCGAGGATATAATGAAAGATCCTAATAAACAGTTTTCTCTCGAAGAAATTGTTAAGATTATGGATAGTGCCCTTTCAGCTCTACAGTTTTGCCATAACAAGGGCGTTGTACACCGCGACATTAAGCCTAGCAATTTTATGCTTGATGCAGACGGAGTTGTAAAACTGACTGACTTTGGTATTGCCAAAGCTGCAGAAAATACAAGTAAAACCGGTGAAGGTCTTACTCTGGGTTCAACAGACTATATGTCTCCTGAACAAGCACTGGGAAAAAGAGACCTTGACTATCGTTCTGATATTTATTCTCTCGGTGTTACTCTTTATCAGATTTGCTGCGATAAGCTGCCTTTCATTGGTGATAGTGCAAATGCTGTAGCACTCAAACATATTCAGGAAAAGCCGGTTCCGCCTATTGAAATTCTTGGCGATGCATGTCCAAAACGCCTTAACAAAGTAATTCTTAAGGCAATGGAAAAGGAACGCGAACATCGTTATCAGTCATGTGATGAAATGAGGGAAGATTTGGACAAACTTCTGGATCCAAATGCTCCTGACGATGACGATTATCGTAGCAATGACGTCGGTGGTGGAAAGACCGCGGCTCATGAAACAATGTCTCTAGATTTGAGCCGATTGCGTCCTGATACTGACGACGATGATTTTTCCAGAGAAGAATTCGATGCTAGTACAAATTATACTGGTTATACTACCAAAAAAATGGCCACAAAGCCTCCAATGTTTTTGGTAAACTTTTTCAGAATATTGTTGATAATGGGTCTTGCCAGTGTTTTCTTCCTTGCTGTTTTCCAGCTTTATACTAAGTATACCAATGTCAGTCTGAACTTTGAAACTGACCCCGCTGGTGCTGAAATCTATGTTAATGACGCTATGGTTGGCACGTCACCAGTCCAGATATCATTATCTCCAATGCAGTATCGTGTTTCATACAAGCTGGATGGGTATGATGTTCTGAATAAGCTTTATCAGGGAGAAAGCGGTATAACAATTAACGCTTCCGTAGAGTTGACTAAGACTGATACCGAAGCTAAGGAAACAATCAAGAAATCAGTAAGTAATTTCAATGAACTTTTGGCTAGTATTCCAGAATCTCCTGGTAAAAGTAAAAAAGAACAGGCTGCTTATGAAGAGGCTCGAAGAAATGCCAATAGAGCATTTGACGAAATTGAAAGACTCTATAATAGCCATAATAGCAGCATCGCTTATGGAAAAGCCTATGTCGAAGCAGCTCAAAAGCTAGACAGAATGAATGAAGCCTGCGGCAGGATTGCTGAAGTTGCTAAGAAAAAAGACACCTGCGATATGCACACTTTGTATGCTATTGCCTGTATGAAGGCTGGTAATAACGAAGAAGCTAAGCGTCAGCTTGACGCTGCTTATATTCAAGACAAGGATAATAAGGAAATGCTTAACGCTTATGGGTCATATTATCTTGCATTAGGCGATAATGCTCAGGCAATTCCTTTCCTTGAAATGTCAGTCTTTTTGTATCCTGAACAGCCAGAAATCAAAGAAATTCTAGCAAAAGCAAAGGAACAGTAAACGGGGGACAAAATGCGCTATTCGTTTTACGGCGATACCAATGTTGGAAAAGTGCGTGACCATAATGAAGATGCTTTCCTGATTTCTGATACCTTTGTTTTTGGCATGGTTTCGGATGGGATGGGCGGTCTTGCTGCTGGTGAAGTAGCCTCACAGACTACTAAGGAAAGTGTTCAGGCTACTTTTGAAAATGCTAAGCCAGAGGACTCCATAACTCATACTGTTAATGAAGCGATAACTTTTGCCAATACCAATGTGCGTAAAAAACAGATTGAGGTTCCGGAAGCAAAGGGAATGGGCTGCACTTGTGTTTTGCTGGCATTCAGAAAGCATGACTACTGTATAGGCTATGTTGGCGATAGCAGAATTTATCGTTATAGAGATAATAAGCTTCAACAACTCACTACTGACCATTCTTATGTAGAAGAACTTTTCAGACGCGGTCTCATAAAAGAAGAAGAAAAGGCTAATCATCCATACAAGAATTCAATTACCAGATATGTTGGTCACGAAGACAAGGTTGAAGTGGATATATCTACTGGTGCATTAAAGCCTGGTGATAGATTTATTCTCTGTTCTGATGGCCTTCACGGTGAAGTCCCGGATACACAGATGGCTGCAATTCTTCGCGATAACATGAATCCGCAGGAATGTGTTCAGAAGCTTATTCAGGCAGCTTTAGACAACGGTGGCAAGGATAATGTTTCTGTTGTATTAGCTTGTGTTGAAAAAGATCTTGATGAAATTTCATCAGGAAAGCTTACTGGTGAAATCCATAATAAGAAGTCTAAGAAAAAACAGAGCCTTCTCAAGCGATTCTTAGGCTTATTTATATCTGAAGAAGATAAAGAAGAATAATAGGTCCAATAAAAAAAGCCGCCTATCAGGCGGCTTTTTTTATTGGACCTATAATCCGAGAACTTCTTTGAATAGAGCAAACATACTCCAGGTGCCATTATCTGTGTTTTCACCAGCGATGCTTGCACACATCTGACGCATTGATGCAAGAATTCCAGAACCATCACTGCTCTTTGCGAGAACAAATGGTACTCCAGTGTTTACAGATGGAACAACGATTTCGCCTTCTGATGGAATGAAATAACTGATTGCATATCTCAAGGATTTTTCAACCTTAGCCGGTTCAAGACCGAGAGACTTGAATGCGCGGTTTAGAACAACCTTAACCTTATCTCTAGGTATTTTGAGACGCTGGAACAAATCTAAGAGAATCTTAGTGTTCTTGATGAACGTCAATTCCATTGTCATAACCAACATAATCAGACTACTGTTGTCTAATACCTTTAGTTCCATATCAGTAAGCTGATTGCAGGTATCAATAATGATAAAGTCATACTGCGGTCGCAGCAGGTCTATGATTTTTTCAACAAGCTCTGGTTTGATGGTTTCTGCAAGTTCTGGAACTGGCGGTGAAAGCAGAACCTTTAAACCTGATTGATGTAGAGTAAGCTGTTCTTCAATATGGGAAAGCTTTAGGGATTTTTTACCTACAAGCTTGTGAATATTTTTATTACTGTTTAATCCTAGCAGAATGGCCTGGTCACCAAAGGCTAGATTCAAGTCAATCAGAACCACACGCTTCTTCCAGAATCTTGCCAGCATACAGGCAATGTTAGCAGAAATTACAGATTTACCGGCCCCACCTTTTACGTTAAAGAAAGTGATAACGCGGGCTGGTTGACCTTTATGCTTTGTTTCTTCAAGAAGAAGAGTTGCCCTTCTTGTGTAGCTGTCTCTGGATTCTTTTGCAAAGCCTTGATATAAGCCGACAAGTCTAAGATATTCTTCCTTGGGGATGAACATCAACTGGAATTCCTGATAGCCAATGAGAGTAGAAAGGGCTTTTGTACCGTTAAGAATTTCTACTTCACCGTAAAAATCGCCTGGGTCCAGATTGAAGAGGGTTTTAGGTTCGCCAGCATAGTTCTTTAAAACAGAAAGCTGACCTTCAACAACCAGTATTAATTCTTTTATTTCTTCTCGTTCTATGAGGATTTTTGTCCCGGAAGTATATTTCTGAAAGCGACAACGCTTGCTCAACTTTTCTAATTCACGGGTTGGCAATGTACTGAAAAACGAAAAATTTTTAAGATTAATCATGATTTCCCCCCAAGGGCGGTTATTAATAATATTTTACACGAAGGTACCAATTATTACAAGTTTATTAATAAGCCACCAAATAGAATTACTGATGAATTCAAACAAAGTTTTTATTTTTACAAGGTATTGGTATCTATAAAAAATATTAAAACTGTGTACGTTTTTTTGTTAAAACTGTAAACTTTTTTGAAGAAATAAGGTATCATAGAAAGCAACATTCTAGGGGGAAAATATGAGAAATTTTTCTTACAAATCATTGGCTGCAATATTGGCCTGTGCATTACTTGCAACACCAATTTGGGCTAATAATCCTTTTGAAGACACAACAGTTACTGTTCAATCTTCTTCTACTACTGAATCAGAAGAAATAGCCGACACTGCGACAACAGAAGATTCTGCTGCAGAAACTAAGGCTGCTGCACCTGAAGTTAAATCAGAAAATAAAGAAGGCATCATTACCGCAGGGGCTTTGAACGTTCGTAATGCTCCATGGGGTGATGTTCTCGGAACAATTCACAAAGACGATAAGGTTCAGATTACCGGCTCTATGGGTGACTGGTATATTATCGATTTTAACGGGAAAACCGGATACATATACAGCAGTTGGGTTACTACTGATGATAAGCAGGGTATTACCAAGGCTACATATGGCACTGTTGTAAGCGGTCAGAATCTTAGCATTCGCAGAGTTCCATCTGGCGATATTATCGGTGAATACGAACCAGGAACTAAAGTATACATTCTTGGCGAAGTCGGTGATTGGTATAAGATTAAATACAATAACAACGAAGCTTTTGTATTGAAGAAATATGTTGATGTAACAGGCAAAGTAAGTGTATCTACAGCACCTGCTACTCAGGCTTCTACTGGTAGCTTCACTAAGTTTACAGGCTACTGCACTGCTAGCACTTTGAATGTTAGAGCTAGTGGCTGGGGCACTGTTGTTGGTTACCTCTATAATGGAAATAGCGTTACCATTACTGGTGAAGACGGTGACTGGTATAAATGCGATTTTAAGGGAACTACAAGATATGTTTCCAAGAAATATATTTCTAAGACTAAGCCAACAGGAAGCTCTTCAAGCTCTTCTTCAAGCAATAACTATAGCAATGCTGGCAGCTCAAGCGCTACTGGTAATGCAACATCTGCTCAGTCTGGCACTCTTCAGGAAAGAGTTGTAAGCTGTGCCAGAGCTCTTGTTGGAAGCACCAACTTCAGAGGCAATGATGTTTCTGGTGGTAGACTTGCTTGTGCAAAGGTTGCTACTACAGCCCTTAAGAATGCTGGTGCTCTTGATAGCGTAGTTCTCAACTGCCGCAGTGCTGTTAAGAACCTCAAGGCAAAAGGCTGGGTTGAAGTTTCAGTTCCACCATATCAGGAAGGCGACGTAATTACTTGGAAGACTTATGACTACACTGGTGACGGTGTTAAGGACGAAGATACTCATATTGGTATTATTCTCAAAGAAGGTAATACCTACAAAGCTATGAATAACTCTTCTTCTTTAAGAACTCCACGTATCAGCGAAATTAACATCGCTCCTATTTCAAGAGTTCTTAGAAAAGTCAACTGAGGTCTTAAATGAAATCTATTTCTCTTCTATGTGTTGCTGCTATCCTGGGTCTGGCACCAATATGCCAGGCTCAGTCCTGGAGTCTTGAATACGGAACAGAAGACGGTAAGGTCGCATATTTCAATAGCAAAAATACCCCTGATTTTGCAGAAGATGCTCCTTACGGTCCATTAGCTTTCAGAGTTTATGGTGATAAGCTTTGGGTGCTAGATTCAATTGCTGGCAAGCTTACTCAGTTTGACAATACTGGTAAGATGCTGAAAACAATAGTTGTCCCAGGTCTTGAAGGCTTTAAGCTTCTTGAAGACTTTGCTCTTGACGGTGATGATCCAAATAATCCAGATGCAGTCTGGATTGCCAACGCTGCAGATGTTCTTGTTCGTAAGATATCTGTTAATGATGGAAAGGTTCTTTTCCAGCTTGAAGGCAATGGAACTGAAGAAGGAAAATTTGGTCAGATTCATCAATTGGAATCAGATGCCGGTGGAAGGGTATATGTTGCTGACATTGCAAAGAATAAAATCTCTGTATTCTCTGCAACAGGCACTTTCCAAAGAGAATATCTGTGGCAGAATTCAGGTCTTTTTGTTGATAAGTATGCTAATCTGCATCAGCTTTATTATACAGAAAAGAGTGGCTATTCTCATCAGGTATATTCTTCAAATGGTCAGTTGATTTCTACTACTCATCTGGGTTTCAATAAAAATACCAACGCAAAGATTATTAACGTCGAAGCTAATGGCTCCATCATTATGTCTATGGTTCCAGAAGAAGGCTTCAAAGGCGTTTTAAATATCGTAAAGGTTAATAAATTCGGTTCTGTTCTTGAAACTGCTGAATTTATCCTTCCTTCTTCAATGAATAGATACATTGATGTAAATGAGGGCAGGCTCTTTATTGCAGAAGCAGACTTTGAAACTGCTCCCGATACAAAATTCTTTGTAAAACCACAGAAGTGGGCTGATAAAAAAGCTCCAGCAGGTAATGAAGGAGCTAAGAATGAATAAAATACTTAGATTTGTATTGGGTATATGTATGGTTCTTTGCATTGCTTCAACAGCTTCTGCAGATGATATAACCCGTAATGTAATTGCAAAAATCCCTGAAGATATTTCTTCATGCCTTATCGGTATCAGAGTTTATCAGAATATGGGCTATATCATGGGTTCCAATGGTAAGTATATTACTGTTGACCTTAGCACTGGCGATGTTACAAGCTATAAGCTTGAAGCCGAAGATATTCTGGACTTTGACGTTGTTGTTGGTAAGATTATTTATCTTGGTTCTGATGGGAAAATTGGTGGCCATGCTTTTCCGTCTTGGCCTAAGGGACCTTTCAATGCTTGTCGCATAGATGCCTGCGATCAGGGAGCTATTCTTTCTGGTGGCGCAAATGCAATTTTCTTGGCTAAGACTGCTACTACGACTATTGAAATTCCTGATATGAATATCTGTCTGCCAATCGCAAAAGGTCTCATATGGACAATGGAATATGGTCAGGATAAGCGTTGGGAAGCCAGCCTTTATGATTGCTTCGGTAACCTTATGAGTAATATTTACAAGTTTGGTGAACAGTTCCAGCCGACTAATATCGAAATCGGCCCCGAAGGAATGGAAGGCGAAATGGTTGTTTCTGCTGTTGAAAGCAATACTAGAACTTTGGCTCTTATTGCTAATAATGGCAGAATGTTCTGGAAGATTAACGGACCCGACAAGGTTTGTGCCAGGGACGTAGCTTTCGATAGAGACGACCATCTGGTAGTTCTTGAAGAAAACGATAAGAACGAAATTCAGTTAACCCGTCTCACCTTCATCATCCCCGAAGGCTGATTCAACCCTAAGGGGGCTCTCAAATACCCCCTTTCGTAAAGCGGCTCTTAAATACCCCCTTTCGTAAAGGGGGGTAGGGGGGATTTCTATACCAAGCCCGTTTATATTAAAACTCCGCCTCTTAGTTCAAGGCTTTTTATTCCCCTGAATTGTTATTTTTGAAGAATTTTAACCTTCCCAAAGAAGTAATGATATAAGCAACTGGCTGAGAAGTAGGCTGTTGCTGCAATTAGAAGTGAACTTGCGTAACCGTAGTTCTTTATAATTCCGCCCGAGAAAAACATAGCTATTGCCCACGCAAAATTCCACGACATACTGTTCACTGCAGAGGCTCTTGCTCTTAGATAGCGCGGAATCATTTTCATCAGTATTTCCTGTTGAATCGGAGTGCAAAGATTCATAAAAGCGTTTCTAAATACAAAGCATATTGAACAGATAACAAAATTGTGAGTGAAAGCCATCCAGAGCATAAAAGGCAAAGATAACATCTGAGATAAAACAACACCTTTTACTAAGCCTGCACGTTTTGATAAAAATGGTGAAAGCATAGTTCCTAACGCGGTTCCGAACTGACCGATTGCAAAAATAGTTCCTATTTCTGGGATTGATGCACTACACCAGTCTTTAAAGTAAAGATTGAAGTAAGGAACAATCATACCCGCACCAAAGCCAATTAATAGATTTACCGAACCAAATTTCACTATTAGCTTGATTGGATTTTCTTCCTGGTCATTGTCTAGGTATTTATCATATTTGGAATCTGTTTTTGTCTTTTTGTCTTCTGCTGAAACTATTTTCATTTTATAAGCAGGAATCAAGGTTAGAAGAATAAAAAGAACACCTACCCAAAGCGAATACTGGATTCCGGTTATTTCAGAAATAGCGTTAGGAAAGCTATTTACAAGCAGTTTGGGAAGCCATCCAGCAAAGAATCCTGAAACAATACTTGTTGTCCAGGTGAGACTTGAATTCAGGCTGAATATGTAAGCCCGCTGCTGTTCATTACTGTTTTCCTGTAAATATGGCAATACAGAGACTAAGATTGCTCCAAGACCTGTTCCTGATACACATACTGCCGCTAAGATTGATGACATAGTATGTGACAGGCAAATCATTGAATAACCGGCTGTGATGCATATTATGCCTGTTATATAGGTGCATTTCCTTGAGGTTTTGTCAGCCAACCATCCTAAGGGCATTGACATTAGAGCAGAGCACATGGTTTGCAATGCCAGGATACGGCCTATTTCACTTTCTGAGTAGCCTATTCCCCTTAAATAGAGGTTGAGCAGAACTGTGAACACACCATAACCAATACCGTAAACGGCTTGAGCTAGAAGAAGGCTCTTTATTGCTGGTGAAAAGCTTCTTAGTAAGGTTATTAGTTTGTTCATAATACGCCTAAATATAAGCTTTTTAAGGTGAAAGTCAACTTCTTGCAGATTCTTGTGATATAATTAAAATATGCAGACAGAAATTGAGTTATTGAATATAGCTAAGGTTAAGCGTGCATTAGGCAAGACAGATAAGAAAATGGCGGAATTTTTGAAAATAGCGCCTGATTTTAATCTGCGGCCTAGTTCTTTTACGTCTGTTTATCAGGCTCTTGTGGAATCAATTATATCGCAGCAGTTAAGCGCAAAGGCTGCTAATTGTATTTTTAGAAGAGTTTGTAACCTGTTTGGTTCAAGCAATTCTATACGTCCCCTAGACATTTTCAGGGCTGAAGATGAGGAATTACATGACTTAGGCGTTTCGACTCCTAAGATAGCTGCTATCAGAGATTTAACCGATTTTGAAATGAGTGGCAGATTACCTTCGATAGAACAGCTAAATGAAATGGATAACGAGAGCATAGTTCAAAGTCTTGTGAAGATACGCGGGGTAGGGCGATGGACAGTTGAAATGCTTCTAATCTTTAAACTGGGTCGGGCTGATATTATTTCTGGCAACGACTTGGGCTTGCGAAAGGGCTTTGCTATAGTAGAACGCACTTATCCTAACCTGCCGACCAGTGAAGAAATGCTGGCTCATGCTGAAAAGCACTGGAAGCCATACCGTTCTATTGCTTCCTGGTATCTGTGGCGTGCTTGTGAAGGCCTTTAAAATTAGAAGACTTTTGACACTTTACTCTGAAAATAAATTAGGTTAGAATGAACATATAAAGACAGAGGAATTTAACCATGGGACGCAAACGTATAGCCAAACTTGTTGAAACTGGCGATTATGAAATGACCAGACATGCTTATGATCAGATGATTGCCAGAGATATTTTTATAAAACAGGTAGAAGAAGCACTGATAAATGGTCATGTTGTAGATAAATGGCCGGAACGTGGCGGTGATAAGCTGGCTATTGTTGGCGAACGCTATAATGGCGATGATATAAAAGTTATCGTTAAAGATACTGAAATTCCAAGAATTATAACCGTTTGTTACCCATACGAGGTTGATTAATCTAAGATAACCTTATTACGCATGGCTTTTTTCTGACTATTGATTTTTTTGGAATTCATGCGTTCTTCAACGGAGGCCTTTGTTGGCTTCGTTGGGCGTCGCTTTTTCTGAACCTTAAGTGCGTCTAATATAAGATTTTTAAGTTTTTCTCTCGCATCTTCTATATTGCGATACTGTTCCCTGAAGCGCTGACTAGTAATTATTAATGCTTCTTCTGCGTCTAATTTGTTCTTGTTGGCGGCCAGAAGCTTTTTTACACAGGTTTCTGTAAGCTGAGGGCAGCTCTTGGGGCTGAAGCGAAGTTCAATGCAGGTTGAAACCTTGTTGACGTTCTGACCACCAGGCCCAGATGAACGAACTGCACTGACATTCAATTGTTCTGCAGGAATTGTAATGTTTTCGTTAATAACTAAGTCTTCCATTATTTACTATACTTTTCTAGATAAACATTATAGTCAAACACAATGTAATTCACCGATGCATATCGAATTTTTGGGCTATGGAAATTCATGTCTTTTTTCTTGTTTATTATAGATGTAATTTCTGCTTCGTCATAGTAGCACCCAGACCATCTTTCTTCATCTGGATTTCCAGTGCCGTTTTCAATCATTGTTTCGTTTGCATCTTGGTAATGAAGACTGAGATACCATTTTCTTTCTCTTCCAAAACCTGTTTCTAAGTATGGAGTATTATTGCTATAATCCATTGTACAAGTTGGACCACAGTTAATCTGTATGATTCTTTTTACCTTACCAACATTCGGTTTATTATAAGAGCAATAGGCTTTTATCTGCGAATAGTCATCATCTGGATTAGGCATTCTAAAGAAAGTGTAGAATGCATCAGATATTTCTAATTTCCCATTTACTGACTCATCATAACCATTTCCATTTCTTGTTATGAGTCTTTGTATTAGTTCAGCTAGTCTTTCTTCCTGTTTGTATACTTTCCAATTGCGCTGTTTAAATAGAACTTCGTCTATTGCAAACGCTTCCTTTAACTCATCAGCTGGGTCTTTAAAAGTTAGCTTAAAGGCTTCCTTAAAGCTTTCTTCGCTGTTACTGCTTCCGCAGCCAACAAGCC
>JAZUDR010000299.1:0-9296 GCA_045639725.1 Candidatus Avigastranaerophilus sp.
ACTCCTTGGCTCACAGAACGACATGGCTACGATCCGACTTCCAGTCCCCAGCCCCGGCTGTTTGGGTGGCTTCAATGCCATATTCTTTAAAGGCAGTTTCTAAGTCTTTAATATATTCGATATTGTTGATATCACCATTAAAAGAGTAGGTGATACCGCCGTTCAGTGCTTTGGATGAGGTTAATTTCACTACGTCAGCTAGAAGCTGTTCAAAAACCTCGTGCAGTTTTAACAAATTGTCTGGCAAAGCTATAACTTCACAGTTGTCTGGCAGGCTGCTGAACTTTTCAATATTATCTTTAACCGTCAGAAGCTTAACACTCAGACAGCGGCTGAAAATACAATCAAAGAAACGTTTCGTATTGTCATAAAATTCCGAATGCTCATCAGAGCTGGTTATGACAGTGCTGTTTCCATCAGCCTCCAACCCCAGGTCTCCAACCCCGGGAATAGGGTTTATTACAATGCCAGTTTCAAATTTAAAGTCTGCTTTAAGCCAACCAGGCTTATGAGTTGCAGACCACGGTGAATGCTCTGTTATATCTTTGATGGCTGTTGCAGAAACGTATTCCTCTGCGCCTTCAAAGAAAATCGATTTTACATCAAACCCTGCATGCGAAAAAAGCATTGCTAGTTCAATGCCTTGAGCACTAGCAATGCCTTTATTAAACGCTATTAAGACGTTCTGCTTTTTAGTTGTCTTTCTTTTCGCTGATTTCAACTTCCAGAGCACCTGAAGCTATTTCTTCCATAGCTACTTTAATGTAGTTATCGTCATATTCTTCTACAAGGCGCTGCTTGCCTTCTACAAGCATTTTAACGCGGTTAGAGATAGCCATAACTGCATCGTATTTGTTAGGAATCTTGTTAATTATTTCACTTCTAGAGCGGAATTTCATACTTCAACCTCCGTTGAATCTAAATCAGTTTCGTCGTTGTTATCATCCTGAAGGACTACAACATCATCAGAGTCTTCATCTTCAGGGTTCTGACTGGTTTTCTTGCCCATCATGCGGAGAGCCGCAGTTTCTGGGTTTATGGCCGACAAGATTACATGATTTGAATCAGTAACGATGATGCTTCTTGTTTTTCGACCATAGCTTGCATCTATAAGGCGACCCTGTTCTTTGGCGTCTTCCTTTAAACGCTTAATTGGCGCAGAACCGGGACTGACAATCGCCACGACGCGGTCTGCAGCTACAACATTTCCAAAGCCTATATTTAAAAGAAGAACCTTCATATGGGTTTCCTTATTCGATGTTCTGTGCTTGTTCGCGAATCTTTTCGATTTCGCACTTAAGATCGAGAGCTAACTGAGTAATTGCAAAATCATTGATCTTGCTGCTCAGAGTATTAGCTTCGCGGTTAAGTTCCTGTACTAAGAAATCAAGGCGTCTACCAGCCGGCTTATCAGAACCAAGAATATTATCCAGTTCCTTAAGATGGCTGTAAAGTCTTGCTATTTCTTCACTTACGTCACTTCTATCAACCCAAAGAGCTATTTCCATGCCAAGTCTGGATTCGTCAAAACCGGCTTGGCCAGCCAATTCTTTGATTCTTTCTGTAAACTTGGTTATGAAATTTGCCTTGAATTCAGGAAGCAGCTTTTCAATCTTGGCGATTGTTTCACGCATTACCTGCGCATGCTGCTTAATATCGTTAGCGAGGTTTTCGCCTTCACGCTTACGGGCTTCAACAAAAGCTTTTACTGCTTCTGCTAAAACTGGTTCGATACGTTTCCAAAGTTCATCATTATCTGCTTCTTCTGAATCGACCTTCATAACCCCAGGCAAGGATAATAAACCGTCAAGGGCCATCGGAAGCTTCTTGCCAGTTGATTCGCTGATTTCATCATTTAATGCAATAAGCTTGTTGAGCAGAGGCTTATTGATGATGACGTCCTGATTTGGGTTATAATCGACGATTTCAAGGTGCAAATAAACCTTACCGCGGCTGATGACGTTGCTGACATATTGGCGCATAGCACCATCTGCCCAGTTATAGCCATAAGGTAAGTGGGTATCAATCTGTAAAAAACGATTGTTAACAGACTTTAACTCGACGCTTACACGTCCAGTGTTATCTGTTTTACTTGCTCTACCAAAACCTGTTAAACTTGAAATCATAGTAAGCAATTATACCTTGCAGATATATAATAATCAACTTTTTTAATTTGTTTTGATATTACGAAAGAGTTAAACCGGTTACGTTGGTGAATTCGCCTTTTTCTATCCAGTCGTCAATCTGTTTAGCTCTTAATACGGTAAACGGATGTGTCATTCTTGCTGTGATCAGGGTTATATATGCCTGATTCAGGAAGGATGAATCTGTAGCATCCTGATAAGTCTTTATCTGTTTGGCAAAGTCTTCTTCACTCATCTGATCATAAAATTTTGGTGAAGAACAAGCCATTTTCATGAAGGTTCTGTTGGTGATATGTCTGTCTTGAACACAAATAAGACCAGCTCTATCAGCAGAAAGCTCAGATTTTCTTTCCCAATCAAAAATTGCCATTTCAAGGCCTGTTGATATAAGACCGCTTAAGCCGAATGTTGCATTGGCAATAATATCTAAAACGAGCTTGAAATGCTTAGCCATGGTTTTATACATAACATGACCACATTTGATATGACCAAGTTCATGACCTATGACGAAAAGGAGTTCTTCTTCACTGAAGCTTTCAAGCATTCCTGAAGTGACTACGATAAAAGGCTTGGTTTGACCATATGTATATGCATTTGGAACTGGGTCTGTTGTGACATATAAATCTGGTTCCGGCACATCAAGTATCTGGCAGGCTTCTTTCAGTATTTTTTGAAGGTTTGGAAGCATGTTACCTGTTACATGAATATTTGTTGCCAGGTTAGTCATTCTGAAAAATTGTTCAAAGCCCACTTCCATAAGCTTTTTTACAAGATATTCAAACCCTGGGATGGCCTGCAATGCATCTACTGCCTGTTTATCCCATGGATGCTGAAAATGTTCTCTCTTAAGTCCGGTAAACTGTTTTCGGTTGCTGTCACTCATAGCCTTCTCCTCAAATTAACTTATTTTAAGTATAACACAAATTTTTAATCAGGCAGCAAAAAGCTGTAAATACTGTTCTGGTGAAATATTTTCCGGGCGGGCCATTGAATCAATGCCAAGCTTTTCAAAGCGTTCAGCCCAATTGGTTTCTGGGAATGTGCGCTTTAAGGTTGACAATGCAATTTTTCTACGCTGGTTGAATAGGGCGGAAATATATTTCAGGGCGTCTATGCGTTTCTGGCGTTCTTCATTGCTCATTTGAATCGGTTCTAGAATGAGAACGCTGCTGTCAATTTTTGGCTGGGGAACGAATGAAGCCGGACCGTATTTGTGACCGACTCTTGCTTTGGCAAAAAGGGCTGTATGAACAGATAGATAACTGTATTCCTTGTGGTTAACGGGAACAGAAGCCTTTACTGAAACCTCGTGCTGAAGCAGGAAAACAAGACGCGCAGGAGTTGGGCCATTTTCTAAAAATCTTTTAATGATAGGGGTGCCGCAGTAGTAGGGGAGGTTACCACAGACAAGAAGAGGCTTTTGTGGTGTAGGCAGATCTTCCTGCTTTAATTCAAGAAAGTCGCCCCAGGTGATGTTTTCTTTTGGGCATATGCCTTCAAGTATTTCTTTCATGCGTTCGTCTATTTCGAACAAATGCATATCGGCTCCGGTTTCAATCAGGCGCTTGGTTAGTGCACCCTTGCCAGGACCGATTTCCCAGACACAATAGTCTGAATTGGGAGCTAATTCTGTAATGATTTCGTTAGGGATTCTTTCATCTATGCAGAAATTCTGGCCAAGTGATTTCTTGGCTCGGATTCCGTCTGGTCTAGGTTTGCTGAATTTGTTAATCATTGTCGGACTCCCAGAAATCTTCATTTTCTGCTGGTTTACGTTCTTTGTCTATAAGGATTGTAAAATATTCGTCTCTGACGCTTTTTTTGAGGGAATTACCAGAGATTAGTTGTAAAACCTTTATTTGCATTTCACGCTTTGCAAGCTTTATGTCTATTATGTCACCTACAGCTATTTCTTTTGTTGGCTTGGCTTTTACGTTATTAACACTTACTAATCCAAGCTTACACGCTTCGTTTGAAAGAGTGCGGCGCTTTATAAGGCCTGTTACCTGCAAATACTTGTCTAATCTCATAAATGCAATTCTCCTAAATATATACAGGCGAACTCTTTACGAGCTCGCCTGCTTGTTAGCTATTCGATGTTGTCGAATTCAGTAATCATTCAACGAGGTCGATGATTTCCTGGTTGCGAACAACCTTAGCCTGTTTAGCAATACCCTTCATGAATGAAGCCCAAGCTTCGTTTTCATAAGTAGAGCGGAGGTTTCTCTTAATCTTAGCTGTTGCTTTTTCAAGAGTGCCTTTTATTTCCTGGGTTTCGCTTTCAAGCTTTGCAATATACCAGCCATATGGAGTTTCGATTGGCTGAGTGTATTCGCCTTCTTTAAGGTTCCAGATTGCTTCATCAAGAGCAGGACTATACTGACCCTTAACTGCTGCTGGTGTTAAACCACCGTTGATTGCTGAACTATCAATTGAATAATCTCTGGCCATCTTAGCGAAGATAGCGCCTTCGTTGAGTTCCTGATAAACTTTGTCAGCTGTATCTTTGTCACTGCAAAGAATCTGTCTGGTAGTTCTTGTTGCAGGAATGTCATACTGAGACTTGGTTTCTTCGTAAGCTTTATTGATTTCAGCATCAGATGGTTCTAAGGTAACCATGCGGCGGATAGAATCTCTTACTTCTGCGAAGGTATCATACTGGTCTGCTACATAGGCAGTAACCTTTACGATGTGCCAGCCAAGCTTAGACTTGAATGGTTCAAGATAAGCATTGAGCTTATTGCCCTGAGCTGCAGTAAGAACATTCTGATGGAATTCTGAAACATAAATGCGACCATTTGCAGAGAAGAGACCAATACCTTCGCCAAGTTCTGCATAAGCTTCGCCTGGATTGGTTGAGAATGGAAGGTCTTTGAAGCTGTGCTTTTTGCCTTCGTCTTCTTTGCCGTAGGCCTTGGCTATTGCTTCGATATCTGCAGATGCATTTTCAGAAACAAGCTTCTTGGCAAGCTTTTCAGCTTCTTCATTTGCTAACTGATCTGCTACAAGAGCTTTGACCTTGGTCTTCAAAGTATCTGTGAGAGTTAACTGGATTGGATCAAGGATATTTTCAATCTTGAACAGGTGGTAACCATTCTGGGTCTTGATAACATCAGAAATATCACCCTTGTTCATGGCGAAAAGCTGTTCTTCGATTTCGGTTGCAATCATGTCGTAACCGTCACAAAGTTCGTCTTTGAGGAGAACCTGAGTATCTGAAGCGTAATCATCAGTGATTTCACCCTTGAAGAAGGCTGGAAGCAAACCCTTGTTAGCTCTTGATTTGCCGAAAGAAAGGCTTACACCTTTAGAGAACATTTCGGAACCGTTGATAACTTTGTTGCGGAATTCTTCAAGACTAAGAACTGCTCTGTTGTCAGCCATTTTTGCCTTGGTTTCGTTTGTAAGTTGTTCTTTTACTTCTTCGAAGGTTTTTACTTTTTCAGCGTTCTTAGCTTCAACCTTGATGATGTGGTAACCGAACTGGCTTCTAACTGGTTCTGTTACTGCACCAATTTCTGCTGCAAATGCTGCATCTTCAAATGGTTTTACCATAGCGCCACGGCCAAAGAAACCGAGGTCGCCGCCGTTCTTGGCTGAACCTTCGTCTTCAGAATTTTCTGAAGCAAGCTTAGCAAAATCTTCACCGTTCTTGGCTTTTTCATAAATAGCCTGGATTACGTTCTTAGCTTCTTCAAACTGCTTTTCTTCATCGCCTTCACCACGTGGCTTAATGAGAATGTGACTAGCTTTAACTTCTTCTCTAGTTGTGTAGCGGTCTTTGTTTTCTTCATAAGCCTTCTTGAGGTCTGCTTCAGATATAACAATTGTGCTGAGGTAATTTGGATCAGTTGTCTTTACGAAAATATGAGATGCTTCAATTCTCTTTGAGGTGAGAAGTGTTGCCTTGTTAGCTTCATAATAAGATTTAATCTGATCATCAGAAACTTCAATTGAGTCTACTAATGTGCTTGGGTCTACAAGAAGATGATCAAAGCTGATTTTGTCATCCTTCTTGAAGCTGAATTTGTGAGAATTGTAATATGCCTGAAGAAAATCTTCAGTTGCACTGGCTACTGGAACTACAACTGCTGAGCTCTGTGAAACTGTAGCAGCGGTGATTTCCTGAATTCTAGCCTGAGCATATTCTTCTTCTGTCTGACCTCTTCTGCGAAGTGTGCGGGCAAATTCTGCTGGAGAAACCTGTGACTTTTCATTGGCAATAACCTGTTCCTTAGTAACTGGTGGAACAATGTTGTTAGCCTTTGCATAAAGGTTAAGAAGATTGATATTTACAAGCTGGCCAATAGCACCTTCTCTAAGATATTCAATATAGAATTTCTTAAAATCTGGAGACATCTGCTGATACTTTGAATATTCATTAGAATTCTTCAAAGTGAGGAAAAGGGTCTTTGCATCAATGTTTGTGCTGTGTGGACCGTAAGTGACAGTAAGTGCTGTCTGGTCGCCTTTACCCTGAAGCTTTTCTGGAAGTGCATTCTGTGCTGCTGCTTCCTGAGCTTCAAGATTGTCAGCCTGACGCTGCTTTTCTTCGCGCTGTGCGTTCTGTCTGCTTGTGCCATAACCAATAAAGAAAAGAGAAATCAAGAAAGTAATAATTACTGCCCAGATAATTTCTTTAATGTGCATTCTAAGCCAACTCATTGACATGAAACCTGGCTGGGGTCTCTGTTTCTTATGAGATTTGTGGCTTGAGGAAGTGTTGTTTAACTCTGCGTTTGTCTTATATTCATTTTCAGACATGCTTGCCGGTCACCTCTTGGATCTTTGTGTACAATATATGAGCTAAAATTATTGCCAACATATAAGTGCCGAAAAGTATATCATTACAAAACAGTAGTGTCAATTCTATTCTTTAAACCCTAGTTTCAGCCCCCATTCTTCAGCTCAAACAACGTTGACTTAGTATTCAGACAGCCTCCATCAGGCAGCTTTAAAATATTGCTTAGAGAATAAACATACTATTTTATTTAACTGATGACGACCGCATAAAAGCGCATTTTCTTACTTGCTATCTTGCTCTGCTGATATTCAGATTACTAGAAAAGAAACTCAACAATGCTTTCACTTGTGAACAAATCATAGATGCAATCAGAGAATATAACTTCCTTGAAATCAGCCAGAAGGGCTACATACCAGCCTATGAAAACTCAGAAATTTATTCTGAACTACATAAGCAGTTCGGCTTCTACAATGATGCTGAAATCGTTACGTATGATCAAATGAACAAAATAATAAAAAAATAATAATCTCCACAAAACATTACGCAAATCCACGAAAATACAAATCGACGTAAGTCAGCTTGCAATAAGCACTTACGTCGTTTTTTTAGTCACAAAGTATCAAACTTGGGATATTGCATAAGGTGTATTTTTCAAAGCGCTTTATTATGACTCTTCAAATATGTGAATTGCTAATTTACTCTTGAAATCTATCAAGAAAATGTTTTCTTACAGAAATTTTATTAAGTTAATATTCTGACAATAAAAGATTTTTCTTCAGAATGTTAATTCTTAATCTGCTTGTTTGAATATATATATTACATTTATTTGGTTTTATGAAAGTAAATAAATGTAATATACTTGACAAAACACTATATGTGTAATATATATGAATTGTAAGATATTTAATGGAGCAGAAAAATGCTGGTAACTGAACAGACTTTGAAAGACGTAAGGATATGCATTCATAAGGGAGCAGAACAGATTGGCGGTAACTGCGTTGAAATTGTCTGCGAGGGGAAAAGGTTGATTCTTGATTATGGCGCTCCACTCGATGCCGATGAAAACCTAGACCAGCCACCAACCTTTGTAAAAGGCTTGAAAGAAGGCGACCCTTCAATACTAGGAGTGCTTATTTCCCACCCGCATAAGGACCATTATGGCTTCATAAACCGTGTTTCTGAAGATATACCTGTATATATGGGAAAAACTGCTTGTAATATACTTGATACTTTTTCTTTGTTTGTTTCAGAACATAGAGTATTACATAAGAATACACATGTATATAAAGACCGAATGCCTCTGATACTTGCCCATACTAGCAATGGCCCTATACGCGTTACGCCTTTTCTTGTAGACCATTCTGCCTACGATTCTTATTCATTTCTTATTGAAATAGGCGGTAAAAGAATATTCTACAGTGGCGATTTTCGTTTTCATGGAAGAAAAGGTGTTCTAATGAATTCCTTAATGAGAGAAAAAGCCATACATGATGTTGATTTGCTGCTTCTAGAAGGCTCGTCCTTAGGGCGTTTGGATTTTGATGCCAAGTTCCCTCGGGAACAGGATATAGAAGAACAGTTGGTTGAAGCTTTCAATAATACCGATGGATTAGCATTGGTTCATAGTTCTTCGCAGAATATAGACAGAATTGTTTCAATATATCATGCCTGCTGTCGCACAGGAAGAATACTGCTATTGGATTTATATAGCGCATGTATTCTAAAAGAGTGTTTTTCTGGTTTAAAGAATAGGGCTTTGTTTAAGAATGCTGCTTTATATGTGCCAGAACGGCAGCGTAATTTTATTAAAAATAATTTTTTGTTTGATTTGCTACATGATTATTCTAAGCCAAGAATATACAGAGAATCTATATTGGCGGCAAAAAGCAAATATGTTTTATTGTTCAGGTCACTTCATATCAATGATTTTGAAAGAACACCAGAATTGTTATCAGGAGCTAATTATATATATTCTATGTGGAATGGTTACTGGTCTGATAATAAGTATGCTCAGGTTAGAAAATTTGTTGAAAAGAATAATTTAAATAAAAAAAATATACACACATCAGGTCATGCTAGCGTGGCTGATTTAAAGACTTTTGTAGAATGTATCGGCTCCCCTCGTATTACACCAATTCACACTTTTCAGCCAGAAAAATATTCTGAGATTTTTCAGAATGTTGAAAAGCACAGTGATAATGAATGGTTTAGCTTGTAAGTAAAATAAAAAAATATTTAATCCTTTAACGATAAAATATGTCGTTTTGATTGATTACTTTTAAGAAGCAATAAACAACCCATATGAAATTGCTCTAACAATTAACTCTTTGTTAGAAAACCGAAATAGGCTGTCGGCTTATAGCAGGTTATGGTTACGAAACAGTGCGAAATATATAGGAGAAAGGGTA
>JAZUDR010000300.1:0-6795 GCA_045639725.1 Candidatus Avigastranaerophilus sp.
CAATCACCGTTAGTTTGTATTTTGGCAATTTGATAGTTTTTAGACAGCCTCTACAAAGGTGGTCTAAGCACCCAGCAACCGCCAAACAGCACCAAATCAACAAGTATGTTTAGCGAAGCGTATTAAAAATATAGGCGTAGCCTTATTCATATTTGGCTCAAGCCAAATCATTCATCGACCGTAGGTCGCATTCACAGGCCGTCAGGCCTAATTCATTATATTAGCCATGCGGGCGTGAGAAAAACTGCTTCGCAGTTATGAATTGTGCATTAATTAGCGGCTGCCGGTAACAACCTTGGCCATTCTGAAGATTGGCATATACATAGCAAGAACAATGACACCAACGATGACGCCGATTACTACGATGAATGCCGGTTCAACCATGGCTGTAATCTGATCGATAAGGAAGTTGATTTCATCTTCGTAAAATTCTGCAACTCTTGTGAGCATTTCATCAAGGTTACCAGATTCTTCACCAACTTCAATCATCTGAACAGAAAGTTCTGGCATAATCTGTGCTTTTGAAAGGGCCTTAGCAATCGGAATACCGCCTTCAACTTCATTAACAACGGCTTCCAATGCTTCACGTATAATAGTATTATCAATAGCTTCATTACTGATATTCATAGCAGTAATAATGTTGATACCAGATTCAAACAAGGTTGCCAGATTACGAGCATAAAGTGCAATTGTGTATTTCTGGGTAAGGCCACCAAACATTGGAACCTTAAGTTTGATTCTATCAAAGAATTTCTTGCCGGGTTTTGTCTGGTTAACCTGATACAGAATCAAAGCGAAAGCAATTACTGCAGCAATAATAGACAAAGCATTTTCAGTCAGGAAATTAGAGGTTTCAATAACCTTCATGGTAAGCCATGGAAGTTCCTGATTGAACTGGGCAAAAAGCTTTGAGAACTGAGGAATAACAAATACCAGCAGGAAAATTACAACTAATGTTGCAACAATAGTAATAATAGCCGGATATGTCAAAGCCCCTATAACCTTACGGCGAACAGCAATTCGGCGTTCAAGCAGTGCGCTGAGACGGTCAAGAACCAGAACAAGACGACCGGATTCTTCCCCTACCCTTATAAGGTTACAATAAAGCATGCCAAAAACATCTTCGTTCTTACGCATGCACATATATAATGGTGAGCCGCCTTCGACTTCATTTCTGGAATCCCAGATAATTTTTCTGAAGCGATAGGTCTTCATCTGGCGGGAAAGAGTGCTGAGAGAACGCAGAACAGCAATACCTGCTCTTGTTAGAGAAGCAAAATATTTTGTGAATAGCAGCAGTTCACTGGTTTTAATCTTTCCATAAAAAGGATTTAAATAAGATAAAATCGAACGGTTTTCGGGACCTGGTCCTTCCTGTTGAACGTCTTCAACCTGTTTCTGCTGTTCAGTTGCCATATTGCGTTACCTCTCTGTAAATCATGGGTAACTATTATAACAAAAAAGGCTTCCGATAGGAAGCCTTTTTTGTTTTACTTAGTTAATTGGAATGTCATTAGTGATGACGATTTGAAATCTACAATCTTTTTGAATACTGCGTAGCCTTTCTTTTTGATGACTATTTCACCGAATTCCTTCTTGATTCCGCCAATCTTGAATTCACCACGGCTGTTAGTCAAAATCTTGTCACCGTCTAATGTAACCTCTGCATTTTTCACTGGTCTGTTGTTTTTATCAACCACTGTGCAGATTACGTTTTCAGGAATGCTTACTTTGTTTATTGCTATGTAAGGTGGATTTCCTGCCTTACCGCTCTTAAGCATTTTACTGAAAGTGCCTGATGTGACCTTATAACCATCAGCGATTACGATTGCATGACCATAACCACCGTTAGTTACCAGGATCTGACCAAGTCTGTTAGACTGATAGACTTTGTTACCAATGGTGAGAACTGCATCTGATACACCAACATTAGTAACCATGTCTCTGATTTCCAAGAGAACCTGTTCTTCGTCATTTGCGGCTGGAGCAACTTCTTCTTCGACATCATAGATTTCATCGTCTGAACCGAGTGGAACATCGTCAACTACGGCGTAGGCGTCATCCAAACCAGTCATTGAACTGCTGATACCAGCAGTCTTATTGGACTTAGATGAAAAAGATTTTGGGTTAACACTTACTACCGGATTCTTCAAGAAGCCGTCTGCAAGATATTGTCTAATAAGCTGCGCAGCATCAGTGGTTTTCATGCCTGCAACACCAATTGAACCTACGAGTGGCAGAGTTATACTGCCATCACGACCGATTACCCGGTCGCCAGAAAGCTCGGGTTCACCTTGAATCGTTACATCCAAGACATCACCTGGCTTGAGCAACGCCGGAGATGCCGAGAAAGCATTCCCAGTTGCCCAAAAATACGCAACTCCTATTAATAATAACCACTTAATCTTTTTCATAATATTCCAATTGAATAAGTTTTTAATATATTCAACTCATCGGATGTATATCCAAGAAAATTTAGCAATATTTAAAATTTTTTCAAGGAGAATTTTGAATTATTTTCTGCGGCGGGCGCTGGAACTTGGAATATTGAGTTCGATGCGGTATTTGGCAACTGTGCGGCGGGCCAGTTCAATGCCTTCCTTTGAAAGCATTTCGACTATTGTCTGATCTGACAATGGCTTAGACGGGTCTTCTGATTTAACCAGGTCGTCTATTCGTTGTTTTACTGCCATTGTAGATACATCATCGCCAGAATTAGTCCTGGCAGCTCCAGAGAAGAAGAACTTGAGTTCAAAAAGACCTCTCGGAGTCTGAGCAAACTTACCATTTGTAGCACGGCTGACTGTTGATTCATGAACCCCGGCCATCATAGCAACATCCATTAAGGTAAGAGGCTTAAGATGAAGAATACCAAAATCAAAAAAGTCACGTTGAACCTCAACAATAGCCTTGGTTACATTTAAAATAGTCTCTTTACGCTTATCAATGTATTTCATAAAAGAACGGGCTGATTCAAGACGGTTCTTAATGAAATCACTAGTAGCCTTTTCGGTCTTATCAAGGTTTTTCAAAGCATCCTTGTAAGCAGGGTTGATTCTTAACTGAGGCATATCAGTTTCGTTTACAGTAACCACATACTCATCATCAACCTTTTCTACAAAAACTTCTGGTGTTACAAAAATCTGAGTTTCTGATGACGGGAACGAAGCCCCGGGACGTGGTTCAAAGCTTTTGATGGTATCTATGACATCTTTGATTTCATCCATGTCATAGCCAGTGCCCTTAGCGATATTAACAAGCTTATTCTGGGCAATATCAGGCAAATAATCTGAAATAATCCTTATTACAGCATCATTTTCATAGCCCTCATCCTTAGCCTGAATCAGCAGACATTCACGAAGATCATAAGCTCCGACCCCTAGCGGGTCCATATTCTGAATTACCTTGCGAACCTTTGTTACGATTGCTACATCTATCTTTAATGACTCAGCAAATTCACTATCAGAGGTTCGTATATAGCCATTATTATCTACAAATCCAATCAGGTATTCAGCGATTTTCTGTTCTGTGGAAGAAAGCTCAACTTCACTTAACTGCTGAGTAAGATGCTCTCTCAAAGTGGTCTTCTTAGAAACAAAATTTTCAAAAGAGGTTTCTTCATCATCACCACTATAGTTAGTAGAGGAATATTTGATTTCAGTATTTTCAGTATCTTCAATGTATCTCTGCCAATCAATACCATAATCATTACGGCTTTCTTCCTGAAATTCAACAGAAGAAATAGAATCAGCAGGCTTTTCTTCAAACTTTTCCAGAGGAATCTCTGTTGGCATTTCCTTGGATTCGTCCAGTTCAACTACAGGGTTACTTTCTAAGACTTCCTGAATCTGACTTTTAAGTTCAACGCTATTGAGCTGCAGAATCTTGATAGCAAGCTGCATCTCAGGCGTCATTTTTAACGTCTGGGTAAGCTTCTGAGATAACCCTAAACTCATTGAGTTGCCCATTCAGTCGTTCCTTTGATACTGTTCTTTACCTTTATTATAAGGCATTAAACAAGTAAAAGCAAGTAAAACAGTGAATGAGCCTACGGCTATGAATGCAGCCTTTGACTATAGTTACTATACGCTTCACTAAAATGAAGAAACTTCTTTATTACGCAATCTCGCATAGCAGAAACTTACATCTACAAATCGTAAATCTACTAAGACCGAGGTTCTAAAAAATGGCCTGCTATATCCGTATTTATCCTGTTATCCGTTGCCATAAAGAACTATCTTTTGTAACCTTCAGGTTCGGTAGCTTCAGATTGCTTAAAGGTGATTACAGTCACCCCTAAGTCACCTTCGCCATAACGGCCAGGTCTGAATTTTTTCTTCCAAGGACTGTTTTTAAGATAGCTTTCGACAGCCTTCTGAAGCGCACCAGTGCCCTTACCGTGAACAATCCTAACCTGAGCAGCATCTGTTTCACTAACCATTTTAAGATATGATTCAAGCTCTTCTATGGCTTCTTCATAGCGCATACCGCGAAGATCAAGTTCGGTCTTCACAAGGGGAGTCTGAACATAAACAGCGCCGGTAGTCTGCTGCTTCTGCTTTTTATCTGCGCGTCTCGCAATGGCCAGATCTGCCAGTTTAACACGCATGGTCATGCCATCAAAATCAACTTCAGCAGAATCTTTTCCTACAAACTTCAGGAATTCACCCGTGCGCATGTTAACCTTCCAAAGCACAGTAACACCCTTAGTGAATTGTTCGCGTTCAACAGACTTTGATTCCTTACTATTACTAATAGTAAGCTTATCATCATCCTGACGTTCTTCAAGCTTATTCTTGGTTCCTCTGACATCAGCGTGAGCCCTGCGGGCTTCTTCTAAGGCCTGACGAAGCTCTTCAACTGATTTTTCGTCGCCATGATTCTTTTCTATGGTTGATTTCAGACGGGAAATAAGACGTTCAAAGTCTCGCATTTTATTGCGAAGCTCTGAAGTATATTCTTCTGTCAGCTTGTCGCGCTTAGTTTTTCGGAATTCTCTCAACTGTGTAAGAGTTTCGTCTATTTCAGCTTCCTTAGCACGCATAGCAGTCAACTTCTGAACATAGCTCCTTCTCAAAGCCTCTGCCCTGTTGCGTTCACGTTCGATAGCTTCAATGAGACCTTTTTCGTCCTTGTGTTCGCCGGAATTGGCTTCTACCAAATCCTTAAGAATGCTTTCAGGTAAGCCGAAAGAGCGTGCCATAGCCAGGGCATTGCTTTTTCCTGGTATACCTAGGCAGAATCTAAAGGTTGGCTTAAAAGTATCGTAGTCAAATTCCATGGCAGCGTTGATAAAGCCAGGAGTAGTAAAAGCAACTTTTTTCAAAGAATCATAGTGTGAAGTTACTATGCTAAAAGCTCCGCGACCAGATATTTCTTTAAGAAAACCGGAAGCTAGCGCGCCACCTTCTATGGGGTCTGTTCCAACACATATTTCATCTATTAATATAAGAGATTTGCCGTCTGCTAGTTCAGAAATTTCCTTTAAACGCTTCAAGTGTGCAGTAAAGGTAGACAGATGATCTTCGATACTCTGGCTTTCACCAATATCTGAAAGAATTTCAGAAAAAACAGGCAGTTTGGCGTCTGCATCAGCAAGAACAAAATTACCAGTCTGCATCAGTAAGGCGTTTATGCCAGTAGTTTTCAGCGATACTGTTTTACCGCCGCCGTTTGGTCCAGTGATAATAATACATCTCTGATCCTTGTTCATCTTTATATCAAGAGGAACACAGTTTGGATGCAAAAGAGGATGGCGGGCCTTATTAAGAACAAGCTCATGCTCTGTAGAAATCTCTGGTCGTTTGGCATTGTAGTTAATACTGAATTCTGTTCTAGCTCTTACTGTATCTATCCAGATAAGAGTTTCAAATTGTTCAGTCATGGCAGACTTAGACTGACAAAGAATAGCAGTAAGGGAAGTGAGAATGCGTCTCACTTCTTCTCTTTCTGAAAGTCTTAGCTGAGCCAGGCGGTTATTCATTGGCAGAAACTGAAGAGGTTCAATAAAAAGCGTCTGACCGGTTGCCGACTGGTCATGGACAATACCCTGAATTCTGCTTTGAGAAGCTGCCAAGACAGGAACGACATAGCGTTCATTTCTCAGAGTAAAATAATGGTCCTGAACATCGTCTGTGTGTGAGCTCAGGAACATATTGAGCTGTTTTTCGATATCCTGAACATTCTTGGAATACTCGCGTCTGATAGAAGCCAGTGCTGGAGAGGCAGTGTTCTTCACCTGACCATGTCCATCAAGACAATCATCTATTCTTTGGCAAAGAGTTATAAGCGGAGGCATTGCTTTAATACGTTCAGCAATGCGGTCTGTTGGCTTAATAGCCCAACCCTGTGTGTGAGCTTCAAAATTCTTTTTTACATTACCGCAGATTTCGATATTGGCTCTGACCTTCAAAAAATCGTCTGCAACAAGAACCGTGGAACCGGATTCAAGAATCTCAATTAACTCACGGATATCGTTTACGGCACCAGTATTAAGCTTAACACCAGCTTCAGAATAATTCTGGTATTCTTCTATTTCATTGAGCCAGCCATAAATCTCATTCTGGTCCACTGATGGCTGCATTGTCAAAATTTTTTCTTTTGCAGCTCTTGAAGAAGCAAAAGCAGCTATTTTTCCTAATATTTTTGGGAATTCAAGATTAACTAAGGTTTTATTTTCCATAAAAAAATATATCCCCGAGAGGCTGTCTGAATGCTCAGACAGCGGGGGTTGTAGACTGGTTTACACTGAACGAGCGTTGTTCTGGAAATCCCCCCTACCCCCCTTTACGAAAG
>JAZUDR010000301.1:0-6892 GCA_045639725.1 Candidatus Avigastranaerophilus sp.
AACTGTTTTTGAATCAATGCCAAAGCCTTTAAGAAAGCTTGGTATTTCTGGTAAAGGCCGTGGAAATCTGACTAACACCTGCTCTTACGACCAATTCTTAATGCATTTCAATAATCGTGGACGTTTTTTAAAGACTGCCTTCAAAAAGTTCTTCAATACAGACCTTGTAGCTTTTTTGAAAAAGGAAGGGCTTGAAACCAATGAAGAACGCGGAGGACGCGTCTTTACTGCTTCTGGTCATGCAACCGATGCAGTAAATTGCCTGCATAAAGCAGCCTTAAAGGGTGGCATCACGATTAAAACAGGAACTCCGGTAAAAGAACTTCTTGTTAAAGATGGCGTCTGTACTGGTGTTTCAACTGGTAGCCTGAAATTTTATGCAAGCAGAGTCATTCTTGCAACAGGCGGTTTATCTTATCCCGCAACCGGCTCAACTGGTGATGGACTTAAATTTGCCAAAGCCTTAGGACACACAATTGTAAAACCACTACCCTCTCTTTGTGGCTTGAAACCATCAGAAGCCTTGCCTCCATATCTTGAAGGTGTTAACCCTAGAAATATCGGTGTTCAGCTTTATATTGACGGAAAGAAAGCCGGAGAAGAATTCGGCGAAATGCTTTTTCAAGATGGCTACTTAGCTGGTCCAGTCATGATTACATTAAGCAGAATCGCTGTTCCCGCTCTTGAAAAAGGCAGCAAATGCGAAGTAGTGATAGACTTAAAACCAGCCCTGGACCACCAGAAGCTTGATGCAAGACTATTAAGAGACATCGCAGAAAAGAAAGATGGCCGTTTCATTGATATCGTTGGTGGTTTATTGCCAGGCGGTTTGCGTCAGTATTGCATAAAGAGTCTGAGACTCAACACAACCTGCAAAGCAGATCAGGCAAAAGCAGAAGATAGAAAGAAACTCAGAATGTGGCTCAAAGAGCTAAGATTCGAAATAGTTGGTCATGCCCCATGGGAACAGGCCATAGTTACCGCTGGTGGCGTTTCAACAAAAGAAATAGACCCAACCACAATGGAATCTAAGCTCATAAAGAATCTACATTTTGCAGGCGAAATAATGGATATAGACGCCGACACTGGAGGTTTTAACCTTCAGGCAGCATTCTCAACAGGTTACTTAGCTGGTTTATAATCAGTAAGTATCACTTCGGCGGTCTTCATCCCGTCTACTGCAGAGCTAACGATGCCGCCAGCATAACCAGCGCCTTCTCCTACTGGATATAAGCCAACAATATTCGGTGATTGTCCGTTTTCATCGCGTAATACCCTTACTGGGCTTGAAGTCCTTGTTTCAGCAGCATAAATAACAGCATCGTCAGCATTAACGTCGTTAAGTTCTTTGAGCATGTGCGGAATCTGATGTCTCAATGTATCAGTTACAAATTTTGGCAATATCTTATCAAAATCTGCTGGTATAGAACGTGGGCATGAACGACCTTCTGGCAGATTCCCAGAAACTTTGTTATTCAAGAAATCCTTGAGCTTTAAAGCAGGAACAGTAAAATCGCTACCACCAGCAACAAAGGCTTTTTCTTCAATGTCCCTCTGGAAGCTGATACCAGCAAGAACAGGATATTTTTCAGTATTTTCAACGGTTGAATAATCTTCTGGCTCAACAGGCACAGTAAAAGCAGCGTTGCCATATTTTGCATTACGTTTTGAAAGACTCATTCCGTTTGTTGTTAAGCCTTTTTCATCATTAGCGCAGGCAATAACCTGACCGCCCGGGCACATGCAGAAGGTATAGCAGGCTCTGACGCCGTCTTCAGATTTGCGGGTAAGCTTGTAGCTTGCAGCACCAATCTTGGCATTATCAGCAAATTTTCTGAACTGTGACTTGTTAATCTGTTTCTGAGGCACTTCAAGACGTATGCCAACTGCTATTGGCTTTGATTCCATAGCAGCATTCAAAGCAGCCAGTGTTCTATAAACGTCTCTGGCGCTATGACCAGTGCACAACAGCAGATTATCTGTTTTAATAATTTCGTCACCGGCTTTAACAGAAACTACTTTATTATTTTCTATATTAATTTCTGTAACAGTAGTGTTATAACGTATTTCACCGCCATTGGAAATTATTTCATTTCTCAGATTTGGAATGATATTTAGAAGTGTATCACTGCCTAGATGCGGTTCTGCTTCTATCAATATTTCTGGATTTGCACCAGCTTTTACTAGTTCTTCAAAGAAAATCCTTATACGTCTGCGGTCTTTACTGCGGGCTGTGAGCTTGCCGTCAGAAAATAGCCCTGCTCCGCCTTCCCCAAAAAGAACATTATTTTCAAGATTAAGCTTACCAGACTGCCAGAAAGCGTCAACGGTTTCGTGACGTTCTTCAGCCTTACTGCCACGTTCAATAAGTATTGGCTTAGCACCGCCTCTTGCGAGGACAATGGCTGTCATAAGACCCGCAGGGCCTGCACCTACTACGACAGGTCGTGTAGGCAGCTTTTTGCACTTAGAATAATCAAAATCTGCTTCACGGTGCTGCATATCAAGCTTTTCAACATTTGATGGCAAACGTTTCATATTAAGCTTTCCAACGTAGTCTACTTCAGCAGAAAGGATATACACTGGAGCATTTCTCCATGGGCGCGCATCAAGGCTGCGTCTGATTATTTCGCATTTCTTTATATCCTTAGTGCTACCGCCGAGTCTGGAAGCAACGGCATTTACAACCATTGCCTGATTATAATCTAATGCTATTTCTATCTGTCTTACGAGTAATTTCATAATTATCAAAATTCAGCAATGACCGGACAATGGTCAGATGGCTTTTCCATTCCACGGATTTCGTGGTCTATTTCAACACTTTTACAGTGTTCTAATACATTTTTTGTGCCCAAAAGGAGGTCTAATCTTAAACCATGCTTAGGTTCAGATTCGAAGCCAGCACTGCGATAGTCAAACCAGCTAAGCTTTGTAGAATCAGGATTCTTTTCCCTATAAAGCTCAAAAGTGCCCCAGTTCATTAAGGCCTGAACCCATTCACGTTCTTCAGGCAAAAAACTGCATTTACCAGTCTTGAGCCAGCGTTTTGCATTCTGTTCGCCAATGCCAATATCTTTGTCTGTTGGGGCAACATTCATGTCTCCAACAATAAGCACATTGTCTGTTGGCTTGTATTCAGCCTTAAGAAGAGCTAAGAGATCAGCATAGAACTTCTGTTTGCAAGGGAATTTTTCAGGATGGTCTCTGGATTCGCCCTGTGGGAAATAGCCATCCATAAAGGTGAGCTTCTTACCATCAACGAAATCATATTCTACGGAAATGAAACGTCTCTGAGCCTTTTCATCATCAGTTGCGAAGCCCTTCTGAACCTTTTCGGGAGTCTTTTTAGAAAGAATTGCAACCCCGTGATAGCCCTTCTGTCCAAACATTTCAGCATGATACCCCATTGCTTCGATTTCCTTTGCGGGGAAAGCATCATCCATGCACTTTGTTTCCTGCAAAGCAATAAGGTCTGGTGAGTATTTGTCAACAAGCGCCTTTATCTGGTGCAGTCTAGATCTAATACCATTTACGTTAAATGTAACTATTTTCATATTTTGTATAAAGTGTGTTTAATCTCAGTTCTCGGCCAGCAGCCAAGAGCTAATAGCCAAAAGCCAGAAGCCAAAAGCTAATAGCCAAAAGCCTATTGCAACATTCTTAATACTCGCTTCGTATAAAATAATGTCCAGCTTCAAGCTTCTAGCTTATAGCTTATAGCTTCTAGCTTATAGCTTCTAGCTTCTAGCTTCTAGCTTCTAGCTTAAAGCTTAAAGCTTATAGCTTAAAGCTTATAGCTTAAAGCTTATAGCTTGAAGCTTCAAGCTTATTTTCCCTTGTTCCTCAGCATAGCAACAACTTCTTCGGTTTTGATACGATAGGTTGTGCTGCAGAAATGGCAGGTAACTTCCGGTTCTTCGCGCTTTTCGATGATTTCGGTCAATTCTTCAACCGGGAGACAGGAAATAGAATAGACTACCTTTTCGCGGCTGCAGGTGCAATTGGCTGTAAGTGGTCTGCATTCGATAATCTGCAGGTCATCAAGGCCAAGACTCTTTGCAATAGTCTTAATGTCTACATTCTGAGCCAAAGCCTTTTCTATTGTATGGTCATTCATCTTTTCAAGCATCGGAACGAAATCTTCAGAGGTTCCTTCCTGATTTCTTGTCATGCGAAGACCACATGCTCTTTCAATATAGAAGTTCTGGCTCTTTACAACAACTTCAACGCCAGTAGGCTGATGCTTCTTGTCATTGTAATATCTTGCTATGGCATATTTAAAAACAAATGGATCGCAGCGGATCTGCTGATTATCAAGCATCATTCTGCTATTGTGGCGAATTACAGTCATTTCGCCAGCATCACCTACGATATCGCAAACTTTGGAATCTTCCTTTTCGTCATATTCCTTCAATAGCTTAATCTGGGTATAACCACGAAGATTACCATCTCTACCGGCATCAGCAACACAGCCTGTTACAGGACCTGTTACTCTAACCTGAACAGAAACCTTTTCATCCTTATCACCAAGGTCTGCAGAAAAAATTGCAGCAGCAACAAGAGATTCGCCAAGGAACCTTCCTGCAGCCGGACCTGAAAGATGTTTTTGTTCAAGCTTTTTAGCAGCTTCAGTAACATCAACGTATGTTAATGAAACTCCTTTTGATGGTGAAAATGCGTATATCAGTTGATCCATTTGATTTGCGTCCTTTATTTGTTTTGCGTGATTATAATGTATTGAAGCAAATAATGCAAGGTGCTATAGTATATTTAGAGTGTTTGAAAATTTTCAGAAATAAGGAATGATTGTATGAACAAAATTCGTGTTGCTATGTGGGGTTTTGGCGCTATGGGAAGCGGTATGGTCCGCTTGATGCTCGAAAAGTCCGGTCTCGAAGTTGTCGGTGTTATTGACCAACGCCCAGAGCTAGTAGGCAAAGACATAGGCGATGTATTGAACCTTGGTAGAAAAACAGGCGTTCTGATTACAGATAAACCAGAAACCGTTTTGAAAAAAGAAAACGTAGACGTTTGTCTTCAGGCTATTCATTCGTTTACGAGAAAGATTTTCCCAAGTCTTGTAACAATCATTGAAAGTGGCATAAATGTAATTTCTATTGCAGAAGAAATGTCTGCACCAGCAGCTCAGGAACCAGAGCTAGCAAATAAAATCAATGAACTTGCAATAAAGAACAATGTAACAGTTCTTGGCACAGGCATTAATCCAGGTTTTGTATTAGACCAGCTTGTTATCAACCTGACAGGCGTATGTCACAATGTTAAGCACATTGAAGCAGCACGCATAAATGACCTTTCCCCATACGGCAAAACCGTTATGGAAACCCAGGGCGTAGGCCTTACTCCGGAACAATTCTACGAAGGCTTGAAAAACGGCACTGTAGAAGGTCATATCGGCTTCATGGAATCAATAGCTATGATAAATGACGCATTAGGTCTTAACGTTGATGAAATAAGACAGACACGCGAACCAATCATCAGCAAAACTCATCGTGAAACTCCAGTAGTTACAGTAGAACCAGGTATGGTAGCAGGCTGTAATCATATTGCCACTGCTTATAGCAAAGGCGTTGAAGTAATCAAGCTCATTCATCCGCAGCAGATTCACCCTGAAATGGAAGACGTTAATACAGGCGATTACATCAAGATTGAAGGCACTCCGAGCATTAATCTTACAATCAAGCCAGAAATTCCTGGTGGAAAAGGAACAATGGCAGCAGCCGTCAACATGATTCCATTAGTATTGAGAGCTAAGTCAGGCCTGAAGAGAATGTCAGATATGCCAATCCCAGCCTGTCTCATGGGCGAAAGTGCATACAACAGAGGTTTTTAATATGGTAAAAGCAGGAACATGGGTTGAAATCGAAAAGGTTCTATTAACACCGGAACAGCGTGCTCCACAGGTTCCAGACGACACCAAAAAAGTGCCCTACATAATGCGTGTTTCAGGCTTCCTTCAGAAAGATGCCGAAATGAATGACGAAGTAACCGTAAAAACCTTAAGCGGCAGAATGGTTGAAGGAAATCTTGTGATAGTAAGACCGCACTATGAGCACAGCTTTGGTGATACAGTAGAAGAACTCTTAACCATCGGTCTCGGAGGTGAAGCATGAGTAGAGATATTTCTTATGCAGCAGTAATGGCTCGCAAGAACGAAATAATGAAAATGTCCATGGGCCTTGATTACGATGTATATAAACAGGGCGAACTTGCTTTTGATTACGAAAAAATGATGGACGACTGCGGCTTCTCTCTTGAAGATGTAATTCGCATTCAGGCAGAAACAAAGGTTGGCAACACACCAATCTACGAGCTTAAGAATCTCACAAATGCTGTCCGCAAAACCTGCAAACCAGGTAAAGGCGCAAGAATATTCGTAAAAGACGAAGCAGCTAATGCATCAGGCAGCTTCAAAGCCAGAAGAGCTTCTATTTCTGCTTATGTAGCCCAGCAGAAGGGCTATAAGGGAATGGTTGCAGCAAGCTCTGGTAACTATGGCGCTGCTGTAGCTTCTCAAGCCGCTCAACGTGGTCTTAAATGCATTGTTGTTCAGGAAATTTATGACTCAAATAAAATCGGTCAGCCTGAAATCGTTGAAAAAGCACGTAAATGCGAAGCTTTCGGGGCTGAAGTAATAAGACTTACTGTTGGACCTGAACTGTTCTACTACAACCTCCTGGTTCTGGAAGAAACAGGTTATTTCAATGCTTCCCTTTATACTCCCTTTGGAATCAAAGGTGTAGAAAGCCTTGGTTATGAACTTGTTCATCAAATAAGAGAAAAAACAGGTAAAGACCCGGATGCAGTAATGATTACACAGGCTGGTGGCGGAAACCTCACCGGCACAGCCAGAGGTATGCTGGCAGCCGGCTGT
>JAZUDR010000302.1:0-8453 GCA_045639725.1 Candidatus Avigastranaerophilus sp.
TCAACCTCCTGATTCTGCAGAAATCCAGAATGCAGAAATGCTTATGAAGGAAGACATTGAACAACCCGACGACAAGCGCGACCTGTTCTTCTTTACCGGGTTCATCATTCTTTCAGCATGTCTTTTTGTAATTGTTGGTCCAAATAACCGCTATCTGCTTTCATTACTATTTGTCGGCATAGGCATTTTAACAGTCATAAGACCAGACAAAACCAGGACAAGCATTCAGAAAACTGCTATATCACTTGGTTTTATCAGTTCAATAATCTGGGGAAGCACCCGTCTCATGCTTCTGCCATCTTTGATGGGCCTATGGCTTACTTGGAACGGCAGCCACTTTAACAGACGCGGCAGACTAGAAAAAGCCAAGCTTGAAAGTATATATGCCTGGTTCTTTTCTATGACTGCAATTCTTGCAACTCAATTTATTCAAGGCAGCTACGACAATATTCTCAAGCTTGCCGGAAACATTCTTCTTGATTCCGAAAAGCTTCTGATAGATAAACAAACCTCGGAAAAAATTATATCTGTAGTTGCTAAACAGCAAAATTTTGAAATAACAATTTACATTTTCATTGCCATAATGACCATTGCAATTATGACATTGGACAAATGGATGCCTCAAAAAACCAAAAACGGTGAAAAAGCTTCACCGAGAAGACGTCTTGTAATAGCCTGCTGCATATGCTTTATAGCTATTATTGTTCTTAATGGCTGCCATATATTCGGCCTGAAACTCATGCTTCAAACCAACGGTTTCTCAGCAGTCACCGACGTCCTAAAGCTCCTCCTCCCATAAAAAGTCGAAAGCCGGAAGCCGCCCCTGCAAGGCCTTCCTCAACAGCCGGGGTTGGAGATTAGGGGTTGGGGGTTGTTGGGACTGCACGTTTTGGATTCACCAATATTTGAAGTAGCTTAGGTTGTCTTAGCGTGTTACCTTTCCGCCCTCGGCAGAGCCTTCCTCCGCAACGGGGGAAGGTGGCACGCGAAGCGTGACGGATGAGGGCTAGTGGGTAACTACTTCTATACCAAACCAGTATAAAGTATGCGTCCCCAGTCCCTAATCCCTAGTCCCCAACCCCATGCTGTCCGAAGGACAGCATTATAAATCACATCTAGAAAGCCATCTAGGTTCATGCTTATGTGGATGTGGAGTAAGGTCAGCTACCTTGTAGAACCCTGCTTTTCCAATATACAATCTGTGAAGAACAGGTCTGTCGGGATTCATTGTAAGCTCAAGGTGCTTGAGCCCCTGCTTCTTAGCAACTTCTTTTACGTGTAACAAAAGTTTGGTTCCATAACCCTGATTAAAATATTCCTTTGCAACAGCAAAACCAAACACATCAGCAGACTCGCCGTCAAAGCTGCGCAAAATAACTGTTTCAGCGATAATCTTTCCGTTCAGTTTCAAGCAAAAAAGAGAGCCGCCTCTGGCAAACTGTGAAAAATTAAAAACAGAAATACCGTCTTCCCCAAAACCTTGCATATCTATTTCAGACACGCGTTCCAAGCTTTCCCAATCCTGTGGGTCCGGCTGAACAAATTCAATAACATCCTGCTGCGACATAAGATATGACCCCTGATATTAAACTGTGCTGCTAATAAAACACAAATAAATATGAATAGCAATATATTAATGATGTCGCGACTATCGTCGCTAATGAAGACGCGCTAAAGCGCTAGTGAAGTCAAGCCTTCGGCTTTAATGATGGCGCTTCGCTAATACTCTGCACAATTTATTATGATATCCTATAACCATAAGCGCATTAGGCCGTCAGGCCGGCTTCATTAGTGCGTAAGCACGACTTCATTATTCATTAGCAAAGCGATTTCATTATTTTAGGTGCCAAAGTTTGATATATTTGACGAAGACATAGAAAGTTGAGCAACTAGCCCAGATGAAACCTCGGATACCGTCGAGAAAGCCAAGTTTAAGCACATAGCGCTTGAGAAATTCAAAAGGCAGCCTAAAAAGAGTGCCAAGAAGGCTGAATTTTCTGCCTTTTGCCTTTAAATCACGCGCAGCCAGGCTTGTATATTTGTTAAATTTAACAAAATAATTTTCTAAGTCTGCATATGAGTAATGCAGCATCTCATTCTTGAGCCTAGTGGTTTTACCTTCTATTTCAAGACCTTCGTGAACAAGAACGTTTCTATATCTTCCGCTGCCTATGCGAATAAGCCTTAAAATATATTCATTATTAAGACCGCTGTGGTTCATGCGGCCGCCAAGGAAATAATTAACTCTATGAATATCAAAGCCATTAAATTCTGTATCATCAGGAATTGCAGCAATCTCGTCAGCAAGTTCCTTTGTCAGGACTTCATCTGCATCAAGGCTTAAAGCCCATTTTCCAGTGCAGGCATCAAGAGCAAAATTCTTCTGATCGGCAAATCCAACAAAATCATGCTGAATAACCTTTGCTCCCATCTTTTCTGCAACTTCCATCGTATTGTCTGTAGAACCAGAATCGCAGACAATAATTTCAGAACAGATTCTTTTAGCGCTTTCAATACAAGTTTCCAGCTTATCGCCTTCGTTTTTAGCAATTATAAACAGACTTATATTTTTCATAGTTAGTTATTTATTCCTTAAAACAATCATCTTAATGATTCATACGATTCAAGCCCTCATAAAATATCACAAAAATAGTTATTTGCAAATTCCATAACACATACCATTGAAAATACTCCTCTGCATTTAGTATAATCTATTCAATATGCAGGTTTATTAATAATGAAACTAAAACAATTATTAAATATTGGGCAAAAGCTTTATCACTGGCGTCCACAAAAAATAATCAATTACAGATGGCTTCCAATATTTCTGTTTCGCTGCTTTATTGACAGAAAAGAAATTTCTGAATTAGAAAAGCGCCTTACACTCACGCAACTTGGAAAAGACTTTTTCGAATTACACAGTCATATATGGTTCCAATTAACGCGCCAGAATTTTCACATGGAGTCGACAACCCAGGAACGACTCAGTTATATATTGAACACTTGGGATTTCTTTGAAGAACACCTATCTAAAGAAGCTAGATATGACATCTACTGCGACAACAGCAAATCCTTCAAAATCTGGGAAAATAAAAGCGATGACAATGATCTCTTTCTAGAACTCAATTTTGTCGATGGCGAAATAAAAGAAGGCTGCATGACTATCAGATTGATACAGAATCAGACAGTTGTCTATCACATGAACTTCTGGATTGGTAAAATAGATAAAGAAAACAAACAGATATCTGCTTATATTGGTTGTCACCAGGGTTCCAAAGATGGTCTGGACATAAACCGAGATTTAACCAAGCAACTTTTCGGATGCCGTCCCAAGAACTTCGTTTTTATAGCCTTGCAAGAATTATTAGGCCACTTAGGAATCACTGAATTATTCGCGGTTTCAAGCGAAGGACACTATTCCAACAAATTCCATAGCGACAAACGAAAGCCCAAAGTATCATATAATGATTTTTGGACTGAATGCGGTGGAACAATCAGTTCTGATAGCCGCTTTTTCTCATTACCACTCCATGATAAACGTAAAACAATGGAAGAAATACCTTCCAAAAAGCGTTCTACCTACAGAAAACGCTATGAATTATTAGACCAGGTCTCAGCAACAATAAAAAATATGCTGAGCCAACAAAAATCAGAAACGACAGGTAATAGCACCAATGAATAATCTCATAATCAGACCTCATGGTATCGGCGACATCATAATGCTTATTCCGGCTTTACGCGGTCTTGTAAAAAACAATCCGGACGAAAAATTCACATTGCTGGTCTACAAGGGTTCTAGTCAGGTTTTGCCATCTGACTTAGATATAAATGTAATTGAGATGCCAAGACATGCCGGTTTCTGGGAAACAATCAAGCTTCTGAAAGAAATCAGACACCAACATTTTGACCGTCTCTTCGATCTTTTCTGTAATCCAAGAACAGCCCAGATATCTTTATTATCAGGAATAAAAGAAACCTATGGATTTCCTTGTAGATACAGAAGTTTTGCTTATAAACACAAATTCATGAACGATAGAAAAGCTGGTGAACACATTCATCAAGTTGATCTCTACTGCAAATTCTTTAATACTTTCGGTTTGAAATGTGAAGTCTGCCCACCGGATATTAAGATGTCGGAAAAAATCATTGCCAAAGCCAAGGCTGCCATTCCAACGCAATTCGCTCAAACAAAGCCATTTATTGCTGTCAACCCTAATCCCAACCCGATTTTTCCCACTCGTTCATGGCCGGAAGAAAACATTGTTAAATTTATTGAACTTTGGTATGCCAAAACAAATACTCCTGTTATGCTGACATGGGGACCAGGGGAAGAAACCACCTCAAAAAGTATAATAGAAAAAGTAGGCAGTAATAAAGCTTTTATGCATTCACCATTAAAGCTAAATGAATTTGCAGCTTTATTATCTCAATTAGATTTATTTATTTCCGGAGATTGTGGTCCATTACATATTGCCTGGGGAACCGGAAAGCCTGCTATAATTTCTATGTTTGGTCCCACAACAGAGCAGGACGTTGAACCAAGAGGTGAAAAACACATAACCATCCGTGCCGAAGGCATTGAATGCGCCCGATGCCACAAAGAGCATTGCGCCACAAAAAAATGCATGTATGCCATAACACCAGAAATGGTATTAACCAACGTACAGAAAATTCTTAATCAATAGACATACCAAGTAATCTGCAACAGTAACCCATACTATAACAATAACCATGTTCGGTATGTTTAAGATTCCGAAAAACTCCATTTTAAAAGTATGTAGAGCGGTTTCGACAAATCATTATGCTCGTTTTAAATATAAAAACTAGAAATGGCTGTTTTTTTATGTGGGTCAGAACTTCCTCATACACGGAGTTGCTAAAATAAATCAGAATTGTAAGAATAGCACTATGAAAATCAAACAACTTCTAAATATTGGGCAAAAGTTTTATCATTGGCGGCCTCAAAAGATTATTAACTACAGGTGGATGCCTGTTTTTTTGTTGCGATATTTTATATACAGAAAAGAAATTAGTGTCTTAGAAAATCATTTTGCCAAAACAGAAATAGGACAAAAGTTTGTTGAGCTGCATTTCTGGATATGGCTTCAGTTTACAAGAGAAACTTTTTATATCGGTTCGACCATAAAAGAACGAGTTTCATATATAATCAACACCTGGAATTTTATACAGGATAGTTTTACTGATGAAACCCGAAGAAAAATGTATTGTGATTTAAATAGCGCAATAGTTCTTTGGGAACAGAGATTTGAAGAAAACTCGTTAAGAATAGAATTGAATTATATAGATGGAGAAATGAAGGAAGGTTGTGCAACTATTTCTCTTGTAGTTAATGATTTGTCTGTCCATCACATGAATTTTTGGATTTCAGAGTTTAATAAAACGGATAATCGCGTAGTTGCTTATATCGGTTGTTCTCAGGGACCTATCGAAAACGGTTTGGACATAGATAGAGAACTTACGAAAACTTTGTATGGTTGCAGACCCAATAATTTTGTTCTTGTAGCTTTACAGCATTTGCTAAGTAATTTAGGTGTGACTCAGTTATTTGCGGTGTCTAACAAAGGCCATTATTCTAACAAATTTGTAGGTGATAAGCGAAAACCAAAGGTTTCTTATGATGAATTCTGGACAGAATGTGGTGGAAAGCTTTGTGCAGATCCCTGTTTCTTTTCTTTGCCATTAGAAGAAACAAGAAAGACCTATGAGGAAATACCTTCCAAAAAGCGCTCTGCTTATCGTAAGCGCTATGAATTGTTAGATCAGTTGTCAGACTCAATAAAAAAATATTGTCTGAATAATAAAGCCAATAATGAATAATCCTACTAATAAAATATGAAAAAAGCTATAACAGCTATTGTATTAATAACTATAATATCAGCTTTAAGTGTTCCTGTTGCAGCTGTTATATGTGGAGTTGACAGAATACCAGATGAGGTAATCTGGCTACCTCATAACATTTATTCATGGGCCCAATATGCAAATCTTATTATCAGTGCTTTTTTTACTGGTTTTATATTTGCTCTTACAGGTTGGATTTTTAAATTAAAAATTCTTCAAAAGATATACTGGATTTTTATATATTGGCTAACAGTATTTCTTACCATTGTAGAAATATTCTGTCTTTCAAAATTCGGCTTGGCAATCAGTCCTCCAATGACATCAATTATTGCTGATACAAATAACATACTAGAAGTAAAGGGCTTTTTCCAGACATATTTCGACTTAAGCTCAACAATAATAATACTAAGCTTAATAGCAATAGGTTGGCTAATCTGGTGCTATAGCGAAAAAATCTTTAATTATGTTTTAAAATATAAAAAATCTGTTATTTGTGTGTTGGTTTTCTTAATGATTTTTTGCCAACTAGGTATGGGAAAAATCTTTGGACGAACCTATAACCCACCAATTACTAAGGCTATTTACTGCGCCAGATACTGGTATAAAGTAAAGTCGTTTTTGCAAAAAATGTCCTCTGACTATACTAATAATGTTGAAATTATAGAAAATAACTCAGATACCCCTAACATAATATTTATAATAGGTGAATCTGAGTCTCGCCATTTTATGGGCATTTATAATAACAAATACAATAGTACGCCTCTTTGTCAGAAATTAGTAGATTCAGGTAATATGTTTATCTTCAAAGATACTATTTCCATGAAATCATCTACAGCTCAAGTAATGACTCCATTATTGAGCTTTATGGAAAACTTAACAGAAACAACCGACGTTACAAAATTCGATTCTATTGTAGATGTATTTAATAAAGCTGGTTATCAGTCTTTTTGGATTTCGAATCATGAAAAAATTACAAAAGATTTATCTTATGCTACTTGTATGAGTAATCGTTGCGATTATAGAACCTTTACTGCTAAAATTTCAGGCAATACAGAGTTCACATCGCAATTCTCTCTGAAAGATGAGGTAATGCTTCCTGTTCTGGACAAATATATAAAAGAAAAAATGTCTCAAAAAGACAAGAATTTATTTATTATGCATATTATGGGCAGCCATATTCGATATCTTGACCGATACCCTGAAAAATTTGATCATTTTAAAGCTTTCGATATTCATGAAGACGGATTCGATGATAATCAGAAGAATCTCCTTGCTCAATATTTAAACACTATCTTCTATACCGACCACATAATAAACGAAGTAATCAAGCGATTCATAGATAAAGATGCTGTTCTTGTCTATGTATCAGATCATGCAGAAGAAATGTGGCAGGCTGGTTTCCAGGGACATGGTCCATCAAATGTATCAAAATATATGGTTGAAATACCAATGATAATATGGACTTCTGACATTTATAAGGAAAAGCGACAACAAAATATCGACCGTATTAAATCAGCACTCAACAAACCTTTCATGACTGATAATTTGGTTCATGTATTGCTTGACATTGTTGGTATAAAAACGAAACAATATAATCCTACTAAAAGTGCTATAAATAAGGATTATATTCCAACAGAACGAATAGTTGTAAATGGAATCAAATACGAAGAGCTCAGACACTAATGAATAATTCAACTTGTTGCTCATAATGCAATGTGCACTAATTCTAAACTAGAACCTATTGATTATACACTGTTTGGTGATACAAAGCGTGATAAAAAAGGCATTGTTAATGGCTGCATTACTTGTATAAGAAGAGATTTTTTGCAAACGTTACAACCAATACAAAAAACGGCTATATTTCTGTGTTACTTACGGCTGGATAGTAAACGTCTTTTCTTAGCATTTTAAATGCTTCTTTTCCGAACCAAAATTTATAACTTCCATTGAGTAAAAAAGGAATAATCATCGGTAATCTAAGAAATATATTTTTTTTGCATGAAGCATATCTCATTTTATAAAAACTTAGTGCTCTATCCACTAAGCTTTTGAGGCTTGATTCAGATGTTGAATATTTTTGCAAATAATTGCTCGCTTCTTGAATAAAGGTGAGCTCTTGTTTTATTGTTCTTCGCTGTAAACAAGACCAATATTGGAATCTTGTTCCATTGCTTTTTGAAATAGTTCTATTTTGTTGGGTTTCCAAAAATCGTCCTGATCTGAAAAGAATATTAAGTCTCCAGTTGCTTTTGTTGCTGCCTTTTCAAAACTTTTGGTTGAACCAAGATTTTTGTCGTTTTTTATGATTATTGTCTTAAAAGGGGCTTTATCTTTGAAGTTATTAAGTATAGCAATAGTATTATCCGTTGAACAATCATCAACAACAACTAATTCGTCGGGCAGAATAGTCTGGGTAGCAAAACTATCTAATTGCTCTTGAAGATACTTTACTCCATTATACGTTGCCATCACTATTGAATTCTTCAGGGTTAAGTCCTGATAAAAAATAATTTAAAACATCCCTTTTATTATATCACAAACATTGGTATAAAAGCCAAATGTTGAAGTTCTGTAATTTTTAAAATTATTATACG
>JAZUDR010000303.1:0-2177 GCA_045639725.1 Candidatus Avigastranaerophilus sp.
AATAGCAGTACGGTTGGAATGCTTTTAATGATTAGAGAAAACTTGTCTATAAATTTCCTGCTTCGAGGAGAGTATCGGCACAGCAAATAAATCCCGCAACCTAGCAATGTTCCTAGAAAAATAGAAGACAGAACAATCAGAACAGTGACGCCAAAACCATTTAAAAACATTTTCCATCGGCTGTCTTTTATAAAGTTTCTGTAAAAGCTATATTCTAACCTTTCAAGCAAAGACTTATCTGTTTCAGTGCCAGATGACAAATAAGCACAAGTAATATTTACATTGATGTACGGTTTAGTAAAGCCAATAGCAGAATCTTTACGTTCTTCTGATAGATAAACATTGGCTCCGATATCATATTTACCACTTTCAAGGCTAGGTAAAATTGAATCAAAATTAAGGGGTATATATTCGGGTTTATAACCATACTTCAGACAGAATCTGTTTATAAAGTCAATATCAAAACCAGCAGGCACGTTCTCACTGAAATAAGCGAATGGAGGATAGGCTGTTTCAAAAGCAACAGTGAGGGTTAGGCTATTCTTTGGGAATTCTATTTTTTCAAGCTTACATTTATCTTCATCAAAATCACTAATCCAATAGTCCCAAAGCTTATTAAAGGTAGAATCTTTTTGGGTCTCATCAATAAACTCATTAAGCTGGTCCAGGTATTTCTTCTGAGAAGGCTTCTTGCCAAGGGCTATAGCCACCTTCTTTTTATCCAGCACACCTGGAATAAACTTTAATTCAGGAAAATCTTTTTTAAGGATTAGTGCATAGACGTCTTCCGTTACAAAAGCATCTATTTTACCTCTTTTAGCAGCCATCAAAATATCAGTAAAGTCACTAAAGGACTTAATATCGGCTTTAATATTTCTTGCACGCAACAATTCTTCATATCCACAGCCTGATTGTACTGCTACTATTTTTCCGTTTAATTCATCCAATGATTTAAATTCATTAACTTGTTTATCGCTTGATGAATTACAGCCACTAACAACAGACGTAAAAACTATTATTAACAATAAAACTAATGATTTTATCAAACTTTTCTTCATCATATTCAACATCAGAATTTCAAAAGAATAGAATTCTTTTCTGTTTCATCTATGCTTGACGTGTTGTGACGAATCAATTCCATAGCAATGTCGTTATCTGAGCCGTTTAAGCAGAAATCATCGACAGTATGTTTTATTTTCATTGTTATATTTTCAGTGTTTTCAGAATATTCCAATAAAACACAAATCTGACCATTTTCACTCAGCCTGTCGTGCAAAATATTTTCGCACAGTTCTTCAAATACCGATTGAACCCTGTATATCTTTTTCCGTTCAAGATTCTTAGAAGAACAATAAGCCAAAATCTCAGAAACAGTCTTAGAATAATCATATTTTCCAAATGGAACAATTATTTCTTTGGTGGTAATTCTCTGTATGAATTTACGAGTTAATTCCTTCTGAGGATTAACAATGATCTGTTCTGGAGTGCCATCATCATAAACTTCTCCATCAGATAAAAAGACAATACGTGAACTGATTTTCTTTGCGAAATCGATGTCATGGGTAACAATCAACATAATGATTCCCAATTTTTTCAGGGAAAAGATTACTGATTTTACTTCATCGACCATTAGCGGGTCTAAGGCTGATGTTGGCTCGTCAAGCAATAGTATTTTAGGTTCCATGGCCAGGGTTCTTGCAATAGCTACTCTTTGACGCTGCCCACCGGAAAGCTGATTATTATAATGGAACAGATGTTCAGACATTCCTACTTTATCCAGTAGTTCAACAGCTTTTTCGTATGCTTCCTGCCTGCTCTTCTTCAAAAGCTTTATCTGAGCAAACATAACATTTTCAAGAACAGTTAAATGTTCATAAAGATTAAATGATTGAAAAACCATTCCAATCTTCATGCGCATTTTATTTAAGTCATAACCGGGAACAGAAGTGTTTTCATCGTCTATGTATATTTCGCCACTGGTTGGTATTTCCAATCGGTTGATACATCTTAACAAAGTAGATTTACCTGTGCCGGACGGACCAATAAAAGTGACTATATCGCCATCATTAATCTTAAGATTTATATCCTTTAATGGTATTAAGTCACCATATTCTTTTCTAAGATGGTTTATTTCTATCATTATCATTTTACCCGATATTATTAATCTATATATACAA
>JAZUDR010000304.1:0-29404 GCA_045639725.1 Candidatus Avigastranaerophilus sp.
CCGCTTGGCCCCCGACTTCATCACCGCCGCCGATAATCAATACCCTGCGGCCGTGCATATCGACAAATAAAGGCATATACTGCATAAACGCCTCCCTTTGTCTTTTTGCAACTAGTTCTATGAATTTAACATAATATTTCAAAAAGTACAAGGGCCTCATAAATTTATAAATGAAGCCTACTGCAACACACCTTATACTTGCTTGGTATAGAACTGTATCGCACCCCCTTTTTTAAAGGGGGTTGGGGGATTTTTGCTAACCTAGGCAAAGCAGCAGAAAGTTAAGCCCGAAGGCCAAGTCTCTCGGCCAACAGCCAACAGCTAACAGCCATAAGCCTACTGCAACACACCTTATACTTTCTTTGTATAATACTAAATTTGTAGTATAATAAAGACATCTCGGAGCATAAAAATGTTACAGGTTCTACTATATATCATAATCATCCTTCTGACTGTCTACGTAATGTGGTCATACGGTATGGATAACGACAACTGGTTCGGCCGATGGGTTAACTCATGGTTGAATACAAGCCAGTCTAAAAAGTATAGCCTGAGACAGATTGACGAAGCCTGGGGCAAATTAGACGAAACAAAAGCTAATCTGGAAGAATATAAAAAGAAATTATCCGAACTCGACAAGACTGCTCCCGATTACGAAGAACAATACCAGAAATATTCTGCGCAAATTCAGGCTTTTACTGAATTGGAACGCAGATATATTGCGATTCTTGATGATGCAAGCCTTTATCAGATCCGTCGTAAGCTAGACGCAGAAGAGGAGTTGCCTGTTATTGAGCAGCAAATAACCACTGTAGAAAAAGAAATTGCAGAATATGAAAGCAACGAGAAAAATTCTCTCTCAGATAGTGGTAATCTAAAAGAAAAAATAGAACAGCTGCATACCAGATTAAACGAATTGCGCGCTAAACGCTGCAGAACCGAAGCCATCATCAACGAGCCAGACGATGATGACTATATGGATTAATACTATTATATTGGAAGTTGGCATAAGGTAAATTTCAAGAGGGCTGTTGGCACCGTTAGCTTGGTTGGCATTGTTGACCATGTTGGCTTTTACTATTTGACTAGGTGATTTTTATTTATTATAATTAAATAAAACAAGGAAAGTGAGAAACGAGAAAATGAGTTTAGTGGTAGCTGAAAATGTTAAAAGAATTAGTATTACATCAAAGCGACAGATGACAATTCCATTAGCTTTTTTCTCTAAACTCGGATTTGGAAATGAAGCAGAATGCATGATAAAAGGTGATACGCTTATTGTTAAACCTATTAAAGCAGAACAGAATTCCAATTTCGCAGAACAGATTCTTGCTGATTTGATAAAAAAAGGGTATAGCGGTCAAAAGCTTTTGGAAGAGTTTAAAAAAGTTCAATCACAGATCCGTCCGGCTGTTGAGAAAATGCTAGATGAAGCTCATGACGCTGCTAATGGTAAGAAAAAATTTTACTCAACTAAAGATGTCTTTGATGATGAGAATGACTAATGCTTGAAGTAATATTCTTACCTGCTGCTAGAAACTACATTAAAAAGCTTAAAGACAAAAAATTAAAAAGTCTTTTTAAGGAAGCTATAACAGAGATTAGTAACGACTATACTATTGGTGAAGCTAAGAATGGTGACCTTAGCGGAATTTATGGCTATGATATTTTTTACAATAAAACCAATTATGAGATTTCCTATACAGTAGAAGAGGTAGATGGAAAAATCATTGTTGTAATTATGGCCGGCACTAGAGAAAATTTCTACAACGAACTAAAAAAATACATAAAATCTAGAAAATAGTAGTATAATGCGCAAATCATGAATTGCTTTATTCTTACACTTATCTCTATTTTTGTCGGTTTGGTTATCGGGGCCATTGATACGCTGTTTGGCAGGGTATTGCTGGCTATTGGCGATATCAGAAATGCTAACTTGCTTTATTTTATTCCGTTTTTGGCTGTTGCAGGCCTGCTGATTGTTTTCTGCTACACAAAGTTCGGCGGAAAAAGCAGTAAGGGAATGGGACAGATTTTTGCTGTTGCCCATGGTGAAGACAATGAAATACCAATGATGCTTGTGCCGTTGGTAATGGGCGGAACCTGGATAACTCATCTTTGTGGCGGCAGTGCCGGTCGTGAAGGTGTTGCTGTTCAGATTGGCGCCACTGTTTCTCATTGGATTGGAAGCAAATTAAAAATAGAAAATGCTGCTCAGATTATGCTTACTACTGGTATGGCAGCAGGCTTCGCAGGACTTTTCGGCACTCCTATGGCCGCGGTAGCTTTTGCATTAGAAGTGATTCATATTGGCAAAATAAGATATAATGCAATTCTGCCTGCTGTGTTTGCTGCTTTTACTGCTGCAGCGACTTCTGCATATCTTGGCTTGGAAAAATTTGAAGTATTAATTAATGAGTCACATAAAATTGAGCCAGCTTTATTTGGCAAACTTGTTGTGCTTGGGATTGCCTTTGGGCTGGCTGGTTTACTGTTCACCGAACTACTGAAATACTTTAAAGGAAAGTTTGCTAGTCTTATCCCAAGCTCATACAAAAGAATAGCTTATATCGGCATTGCATTAAGTATTGTGCTTTATTTTCTATATTCAGGCAGATACTGTGGATTAGGCACAAATCTTATAAGTGCAGGCCTCATGGGGCAGGAAATTTTTGTCTGGGATTGGCTGTTGAAGCTTGTTTTTACTGTAATTACCTTAGCTGCCGGTTTTCAGGGGGGCGAAGTAACCCCGTTGTTTTCTATAGGTGTTTCACTAGGAACTATTTTGGCGACTTTGCTTGGAATGCCTGTTCAATTGGCTGCTGCCCTTGGTTATATTTCTGTTTTTGGCAGTGCAACAAATACCTTCTGGGCACCGGTATTGATTGGTGTTGAAGTCTTTGGTGGTGCTAACGCGGCAAGTTATTTCATTGTCTGTGCTGTAGCATTTGCCATAAATCGCAACAAGTCAATCTACGGTGCCCAAAAAGTCAGTGTATAAGCAACAGATGTCCGTAAAAATCCTGTTATCCGTTGCCAATCTTTCTTAGTTGGGGTAGAATTGGACTGAAAAGGGGATTTGCTATGACTACAGAAGAACGTATCAATGAAGCACTTGATTATTTGAAAAAAACAGATATTACAACTCTTGAACTTGGTAAGCATGTTATCAACGACTGGCTTTATATCAATGTTCAGGAATATATTTCAAAGCCTTTATCTGAATGCAGGTTCGAATCACATAGAAAATATGTTGATATTCAGATGATGATTAATGGCGTTGAAGCTATCGAAACCTGCGATATAGATAAGCTTGAAGTAGAAGAAGAATACAGCGATGAACGCGATGTTATGTTTTGGAAACAGAAGCCTGAACAAATGAGAAGCGTCATTACAAATAATGCTTATGTTATTCTTTACCCACAGAATGCCCATATGCCTTGTATCGCTGTTGATAAGCCAACAAAGGTAAGAAAGCTTGTTGCAAAGGTTCTTATCAGCAAATGAAAATAGGCATAATTTCAGATACCCATTGCTATAACCCTGACAGATGCCAAGTTCCCCAGTGGATAAAAAATGCTTTTGATGGGGTTGAATTGATTATTCATGCCGGCGATGTTGAACATGACCAATACATCACGAATCTGGAATATATTGCTCCTGTTTATGCTGTCAGAGGAAATTGCGATCCATACGATTCCAAGAATCCTGTTTCCCGTTCAATAAACATAGGCTGCGGTCTTCTCACCGTTGCTCACAGGCCTGGTGACGCTGAACGCGCTTTGGAATTGAACAGCAAGGTAATGGTTTATGGCCATACCCATGTGGCTACAATCACCCAAGAGGATGAACTGTTAATTATTAACCCAGGCAGTGCTAACCTTCCCAGAAGTGGTATGCCACCATCTGTAGCAGTACTAGATACAGCGGATGACAAACTCACTGCCAAACTAATATTCCAGAATTAGCGACGGTATCGGGATATATCCTGTTATCCGTTGCTAAACTTTCTTTGGTTGTTGCTTTTGTTGTAGTAAAACATATATAATGTTTACTATCTATGAACCAGAACCACACAATTCTTATACTGATTGCTGTAATAAGCTCTCTTCTTCTGTATTTCATGATACCAGAGGAAAAGACAGACAGCATTTCTACCCTGGAAGGTGTTACACTGACTTCTTTGACCGGTCAGCAGTTCCGCCTTGCTGGGCAGTTCACTGATAAACCGCTTCTTTTGGTTTTCTGGTCCACAACCTGCGGTAACTGTATTGAAGAAATTCCTTTCATCTGCAAACTTCACGAAACCATGAAGGATAAAATCACCATTATGGGCATTCATCAGAATTACAACGTAAAGAAGATTCAGAAGTTTGTTAAAAAATTTAAGCCTGCAATACCATACATGCTAGCCATCGATACTAATTATTCGCTCACTAAGACTTACCAGATAAGCGCTTTACCGCGAACTGTATTAGTTGACAGAACTGGTAAGGTTCTTTATGACCATCTTGGCTATGCCCCAGAAAACGAAAAGGATGTAATCAATGCTATTAATTCCATCAAATAAAAAGAACTTGCTGTTTGCTGCTTTGATAGCTGTTTCTATGCTATTTCATGCCATGCCCGCCGAGGCTCAGGAAGTTGTTGAAGGGAATGAGCCGGCAATGTCTCTGCTTCAGCCAGGCTCTACTGCCCCAATCAATGTCTTGAAGGACACCAATGACGAAGAACGTAGTTATCCTATACTGGGCAAATGGAATATGGTTTTCTACTGGTCATTGTTCTGTCATTCTTGCATAGAAGAAATGCCAGACCTTCAGGCTGGTTTGGAAAAAATGGCTGATAAAGATTTTAATACTTATTTTGTTTCTTTAGATACAGAAAAAATGCAAAAGGCTCTCAAGAACTTCGTGAAGCGCCGCAAATTCAATGCTCCTGTATTAATGGAAAAGGTTGAGAATGATAAGTATCTGACAGCCGATACCTGGGGAGTTACAATGACTCCGTCTGTTTTCATAATTAATCCTGAAGGAAAAATAATATTTTCCCATCAGGGACCGTTAGATGTTGAGCTATTCTTCAAGAATTTGCCCGATGAATTGACAACTCAAAAGCCTGAAGCTGCTGAAAGTGAAGCAAAATGAATACAAAACGCTCAATAAAGCATTTCTTCATTCTTCCATCTTATCAGTTAAGGCTGGTTGTTTTTCTTGCACTGGTAGTTATAATAGGTTCCGTATTTCATATTATCGCACTTAACTATTTTACTGCCAGGAATCTAAGTGAACATTTTGGTCCAGAACAGCTTGAGCAGATATGGGAAACCTTAAAGCCTTCAATTGTTCTTACAAATTCTATAAGCTGTATTCTACTTATTGTTTTTCTTGTTGTCCTTGCTGTGCTGATTTCACATAAGCTTGCAGGGCCTATGCTGAAGATAACTGGTCACGTAAATAGATTAAGCTCAGGGGTTTTGCCAAAGAATGACCTTAAATTACGTGAAGGTGATGAAGGTCAGCAGCTTTGTGACGCTGTTAATAAAGTTCAGAATAGTATTAAGATTGCTTACGACAAACTGAATGAGTTGCGGGAAACCACTCAGGACGAAGCTGTTAAACAAAAGCTTAGCGAAGTCCTTGACGAAATAGAAGTAGAAAAATAAAAGTTTTTTTGATGAACAAGCTTATTACATCAGTTATCTTATCTCTTTTTTTACCAGCCGCTTTGCTGGGGGAAGAGCCTGCTGGCAAGGCACGCAATACTGCTTTGGTTGAAAAACTGATTAAGCAGAGAAGTGAGTATGCCGGTTCCGAAGCTTGCATGGAATGTCATAACGACATCTATGAAGAATGGAAGTTGACACCACATGCACGTATGATGCGCAAACCATCAGAATTAGATAAGGATGATGTTATTCCCTTCTCTGAGCTGAACTACCCTGAAGATAAGATTGTTACTGTTCTTGGGGCTCATTATGTTCACCGTTTCGTTGCTGAAGCCAGTGGAACTTATGTTGTTCTCCCCAGAATCTGGGATATTAATCAGAAAAAGTGGCTTGACGCTAATGACCTGAATTGGCGCTCCAGATATTGGTTGAAGCAATGTGCCGGCTGCCATTCTACTGGCTTTAACCCAGCTAATGATACTTTCATAGAAGCAGGGGTAGGGTGCGAAGCCTGTCACGGACCAGGTAAAGAACATATTGATAAAAAATCACCTGATTACATTACTTCCATAAAGAAGATGGAACCCCGCTATCAGGAAATGATCTGTATGTCCTGTCATACCTCAGGTATGGATGATAGTGGCGACTATCTTTTTGCCGCAGGCTATAAACCTGGAGAAGACCTGGAAAAATACTATTCTGGTTTGACTCCAAAGCCTGGTCAGTCTCCAGATAATTTCTATGGCGATGAAAGCATGGAAGACCGTGAACGTCAGTGGAAATTCTTGAAATCACGATTATTCTTGGCCTCTGGTTTAACCTGTGACTATTGCCAGAATTTTAGAAATTATAAGACAGCAAGTGGTTCAAAATATCTTACTCACGACCAGTATTGCTTAACCTGTCATACTGATAAGAAAGATCATCCAGAAGAAGCTCCTGGCACAAACTGCACTGTCTGCCACCAGCCAAATGTACATTTAAATAACAAGCTTTCAATACACGACCATAAATTCAGATTTGCTGATTAATCCGAGTGCTTTCTCGGCCAAAAGCGGCTGTTTTCTCGGCCAAAAGCTAATAGCCAATAGCCAAAAGCCTATTGCAACATACATTATACTCGCTCGGTATAATATCAACTGCCCAGCTTCGAACTTCGAGCTTCTAGCGGCCTGCTGCTCTCGGCCAAAAGCTAATACCCAATAGCCAAAAGCCTATTGCAACATACATTATACTCGCTCGGTATAATATCAACTGCCCAGCTTCAAGCTTCTAGCTCCGAGCTTCCAGCTCCGAGCTTCCAGCTTTTAGCTTCCAGCTTCGAGCTTAGAGCTTCAAGCTTCGAGCTTCTAGCTCCGAGCTTCCAGCTTCGAGCTTCCAGCTTCCGACTCCCTCTAAGGTTTTATTCGGTTCTTGCCGATTAATATAGAAGAAAAATATATATTTGGTGGCAAAATGAAACGAATCCTATGTGTAGGGCTGCTTCTAATGGCATCCCTGATGATGTGTACAAGCTTCACAGGCTGTTGTAATTCCGATATAAACAATATTGATGTTTATACAACATATGTTTCCAGCGAACCTTCTAACCTAGACCCTGCCAGAGGCGTTGATGTTAATGAAGGCGTTATACAGTCAAGAATCTTTGACGGACTTGTAAGATATAACGAAAAAATGGAACTTGTTCCTGACCTCGCAGAATCATGGACTGTTTCAGAAGATGGCCGCGAATATATTTTCAATTTGAGAGAAAACGTCTTTTTCCATGATGGGCAAAGATTTACTTCTGCCGACGTAGTTTTCACTTTTGATAGAATCCTGAATCCAAAGACCTCTTCCCCACGAACATGGGTATTAGAAAGAATCCTGGGCGCAGAAGACCGTATGAACGGTAAGTCTGATTTTACAGCAGGCTTAAAGGCTATTGACGAACATACGGTTTCAATTAAATTAACAGAACCATTTGCTCCCTTTATGAGTCTGCTAACCATGCCAGCCTGTTATATTCTTCCGTCTGAAAGCAAGGATAAATTCAGTGACCCATCTTTCTTTGAAAAACCTGTTGGCACTGGTCCATTCTATGTAGTAGACCGTGTTAGAGATAGTTATATTTATCTGAAGGCTAATAAAAACTATTTCTTGGGTAAGCCAAAGGTTGAAAATTTCTTAGTCAGGATTATTACCGAAAACCTCAAGGCTGAACTTGAATTTGAATGTGGTTCTATTGATATGGTTCAGCTTTATGCGTCTAATTACGACCGCTTTAAGGCAATGCCTGAATACAAGGACAAAATAGCTGATATTCCTGCTATGAACGTGCATTATATTGGTTTCAACAATCAGGCTGCTCCATTTGATAACCCCAAGCTTCGCAAAGCATTGAATCTGCTTGTAGATAGAGAAAAAATTATTAAAGCTATCTTCTCTGGCAGAGCAGCTCCAGCAAAAGGTAGTATTCCTCCTGGAATCTCAGGTTACACTGAAGGCGATACAGGTATTTGCTTTAATCCTGAAGAAGGTATGAAAATGCTTGAAGAACTTGGCTATAACAAGTCTAATCCACTTAGCTTTGATTTGTATCAGAAGTCTCAGCAATCAGCATTCGAAGTAACTAGATTCTTCCAGGGTGAAATGAAAAAGTATGGTATTAACGTTACTATTAAGCCGATGGAATGGAGCGCTCTTAAAGATGCTATCAATAAGGGTGAAGCGCCGGCCTTCTATATGAACTGGTATGGCGATTACCCAGATGGTGAAAATTTCCTTAACCCGCTGTTCCATTCAAAGAACTGGGGTTCAGGTGGTAACAGAGCCAGATTTAAGAATGATGAAGTTGATGCCATGATTGAGGAAGCAGTAAAAATTACTGATGAAAAACTCCGTGCCGAAGCCTACGATAAAATTAACCGAAAGGTTATAGACCTGGCTCCATGGATATATCTGTGGCATAGCAGTGAAAGCTATCTTGCTGGGCCAAGAGTTGAACATATCGATTTCTATCCAATGTTCCTCAATGACCGCGGTATGAATATTACACTCAAGCTTAATCAGCAAAACTAAGGAAAAGAGAATAAAAATGCTAGAATTTACTCTAAGAAGAATAGCCGGAACAATACCTGTTTTGCTAGGCATAATATTTGTAATTTTCTCTGTTCTTTATCTTATTCCTGGTGATCCTGCTCTTACAATTGCCGGACCTAGAGCCAGTGAAGCAACCGTAGAACGAATCAGGACTGAAATGGGGCTTAATGAATCATTCCATGTCAGATTTTTTACATATGTAAAGAAGGTTTGCTGCGGTGATTTAGGAACTTCAGTTCTTACTGGCAGACCCGTTCTGAAATCTCTTTGCGAAAAGCTTCCATATACTCTGAAGCTTGCCTGCGTTGCAATGGTAATCTCTATTGTTCTAGGCATACTTATGGGCATTATAAGCGCAATCACAAGAGGAAAATGGCTTGACAGACTTTGCACTCTGCTTTCTGTAACCGGTATCAGTATTCCGGTTTTTCTGTCCGGTCTTGTTATTCTTTATGTTTTTGCAATCAAACTAAGATGGTTCCCGGCTTCTGCAAGCTCTCCGATTATGCTGAAGCATCCATTGCTTACATTTATTCTGCCAGCAGTTACTCTTGGGGTTCGCTCCGCTGCCTTCCTCGCCAGAATTGTCAGAAGCAGCATGATTGAAGTGCTCAATCAGGATTTTATCAGAACTGCTAAGGCAAAAGGCTTGAGTCCATACAGAATTTTATTCAGACACGGCTTATTTAATGCTCTCGTGCCTGTTATTACAGTAATAGGTCTCGACCTTTCCAGCTATCTCAACGGTTCTGTTATTGTTGAAACAATTTTCGACCTTCCTGGCATTGGAAGATTTGCCATGGACGCAATTCTTCAGCGCGATTACCCGATTATTCAGGGTGTAGTTCTGATGGGGGCCATAATCTTTATCGTAGTAAATCTCTTGATAGACTTGTTCTACGCTTGGATAAATCCAAAAATACGTGATGAAATGATGGGGAAGAGCGTAGCATGAATATTAAATCAATTAAAAATTCAATAACTCAGAATAAAGTATTTAAGCGTCTTTCCGTTGCTGGTTGGTTAAGTTTGGCAGGAATATTGCTTGTATTATTTGTAGCAGTATTTGCTCCATTGTTAGCTCCAAATGACCCTATGGAAACAAATCCTGAAAGACGCTGGGCTGATTCGACCGGTTTCCCTTTGGGCTGCGATAATCTTGGACAGTGCATAATGTCTAGAATCATTTATGGCGCAAGACTTTCGCTGATGATTGGCTTTGCTTCACGTCTTGTGGCTTTGCTTGTTGGTTTGTTCGTCGGTCTTGTTGCCGGTTATTTCGGCGGTTGGCTTGACTGGCTATTGATGAGAATCGTTGATATGTTTCTGGCTTTCCCAAGTTTGCTGCTTTCTATCGCTATTTCTATGTTCATGGGAAGTGGGCTTGGAACGGTTGTTTTTGCTATTGCCATTGTAGGTTGGGCTGAAATGGCTCGTATTATACGTTCTTCGGCTTTGGAACTCCGTTCTTCGGAATATGTAGTGGCGGCCAAAACCCTTGGTGCCAGTGATTTCAGAATCATAATGACTCACATTTTACCAAACTGTCTGCCAATGATTACTGTAATATTTACCATGGGAATGGCTACTGCGGTTCTTTCTGAAGCAAGTCTGAGCTTTCTTGGCTTGGGCGTAGACCCGTCTCAGCCAACATGGGGCGGTATGGTTGCTACCGGTAAGGATTTTATGATTTCTAATCCGCAGCTTGTTTTGTATCCTGGCTTATGCATTGCTTTTCTTGTTATTGTATTCAACATATTTGGTGACGAACTGAGAGATATACTGGATCCATCCAGGAAAGGAAACTTCTAATATGACTGAAAAAAGACCTCTTGTTGGAATTCTTTATTCAGACTGTGCTGTTCGCGATAACGATATGCGTATTCGCACATACGTTTCCAGAAAATACTCAAATGCAATTTTAAGATGTGGGGCTGACCCTATTCTTTTGCCAGTGCCATTTGTGCCAAATGGAATGAGTTTGGCAGAACTTCATAGACTGGCTGAACGATACCTTGGTCTTGTTGACGGTATTTTGCTGGCTGGTGGCGAAGATATTCATCCTAAATATCAGGATGAAGACCCCATTCCTGCACTTGGTAATGTTAATCCCCTTCGCGATGAATTTGAACTGATTATCACTGAACTGGCTTACAATAAATTTAATAAATCAATACTTGGAATTTGCCGTGGAATGCAGGTTATTACCATCGCATTAGGCGGCATGGTTCATCAGGATATTTCTCAGTTAGCGTCTGTTCAACATATGCAGACCTCCCCAAGATGGTCGCCATCACATTTTGTAACTTTCACTAAGGATACAAAGCTTGCCGAAATAGCGGGCGATGACAGATTAATGGTTAACTCCTTCCATCACCAGGCTGTTAAGGCTGTGCCTTTCGGATTCTCAACTGCAGCCGAAACTGCCGACGGAATCGTGGAAGCTATTGAAGCAACTGGCGAACGTTTTTGCTTAGGGGTTCAGTGGCATCCGGAAGAACTCTTTGAAACAGACGAGTTCGCAAAGAGAATATTCTCGGCATTTGTCGATTCTTGTAAATAAAAGCTAATTTGTATGATTTCTCCAATATTTGTATCATTAAGACCAAAACAATGGATAAAGAACCTGTTGGTTTTTGCTGCTCTGCTTTTCTCGGAAAAAGGTCTGATTTTCTCATGGGAAGCCTGGGTTTATGCTGTTGTTGGTTTTATGACCTTTTGCGGCTTATCTGGTTGTGTCTATATTCTTAATGATTTAATTGATTTATCCAAGGATAGGCTGCATCCAGTTAAGAGCCTGCGTCCTTTGCCTTCGGGGCAGCTTTCTGTAAAGGATGCTAAGGCTTCCTTGCTGCTAATATTGATTATTTGTCTTTTTGTTGCATGGAAAATATCCGGTCTTTTCTTTGGGGTTGCTCTTGGCTATTTTATGCTGAATCTAGCTTATAGCTTTAAACTTAAAAAGGTTGTGATACTTGATGTTATGTGTATCGCTTTGGGCTTTGTGCTTAGAGCAATAGCCGGGGTGGGAACTCTTAAGACACTGTCTCCCGAAATATATATATCCCATTGGCTTATCTTGGCTACTTTTATGCTGGCTATGTTCTTAGGTTTGACAAAGCGTCGTCAGGAAATTATTAATCATGAAGAGAATGCTGTAAAACAAAGATGCGTGCTGGCTGATTATTCTCCGGAATATATTGACCAAATGACTTCTATTTTGGCTACTGTAGCTATTATTACCTATACCTTCTATACTGTAAGCAGTGATACTATAGCTAAGTTTGGCACAACCAACCTGGTATACACTGTTCCAATCGTTCTTTATGGAATACTCAGATATCTGTATCTGATTCACCTGGAGGATGAAGGTGAAAGTCCAACCGATCTGATTATTAACGATAAACCACTGCTTGCTTGTGGAATAACCTGGGTCATTGCTGCCGTCACAATAGTTCACTATTTACATTAATAAAAACAACAGATAACTGGATAGTCCTGTTATCTGTAGCTTTTATTTGTCTTGGCTTGCTATCTTTTTTCCATCGTGCTAGTATCTAAACTATGGAAACGGGAAAAATTGAAATTTTATTGATTGAATTGGCCGGGGCTTCTATTAAGAATAAACTGTCCTGGCGTCATTCTGTATCCCGTCAGGCTCCACTTGGCTTATATTGCTTAAGAGCCTTGAGCCCTCAAAGAATCAGTATCATCGATGTTCCCGTTAATCAAGTTCCTGATATGCTGAGCATTTATTCAGAATCACCGTTGAGAGCGGTTATTTGCCGATTGCCTGAAGACCCTGATACTGAAAAAATAAAAAATATCATGCTGGCTATCCGGAAAGCTTATCCTAAGGCTAAGATTGCTTGCAATTACGTTACTGAAGATATTATAAAAGAATTTGATTTTGTCATAAACGGAACAGGTAAAACTTCTGTTCTTCGCATTTTACGTGGAGATGTTCTTGTAGGTTACTGTGATGACATGAAGAATGACATGATTTCACTTGTTGATGTTCCAACAGAACCTCTTGTAAACGTAGGTTATGACTTGTTACCAGAAAAATGGCTTTCTGTCCACGATATAGAAGTATTCCAGCCATGGCTTGGACTGACTGAATTTTCATCGACCTTATTTGCTTACCCAGGCTTAGAAATAATGACCAGATTGCTAAATTGGCTTAAAGCCTCTGACTTTGATGCTATTCATTTTAATCCAAATAAATGGACGGTTGAAGACATCAATAGGCTCAGAACAGTTATTCTAAAGCTAAACCTGACAATAAGTATTTCTTTTTTGAGCATAGATTTTGTAAGATACTCTGATATTCTTGCTCCAATAAAGAGCGTATGGCTTCATAATCCTCAGGCTTCACGCATGGACGAAGTTGTCCAGAAGCTGAAGGAAATAAGAGAAGCAGGTTTCGAGGCTTCATTGCAGATTGACCATAGCTGGTTTGGCAGCGGAACCACTCTTGCAGCTTGTAGATATATTGATCATCTCGTAATAAGTGATGAGTATAATTGGAATAATATTGAACTAAAGAAGTTTACTCAGCGTTTTTGGGGAGCAAAAAGCCGTTTCTTTAGACGCTTATTTGGTTTGAGAACGGCAGCAGAGCTTATTGTTTTTATGAAGAATTCCTATGCTTTGCTTGATACTCTCTTTTTACCAGACGAAGGTGGAAGGTAAATAAAATGATATATGTTATTAATGGACCAAATCTAAATCTTCTTGGTCGCCGTGAACCTGAAAAATATGGCAGTCTTTCTCTTAAGGATATAAATCACGACTTAGAAGAAACAGCCTTTTGCAATAATGAAGAATTAAAGTTTTTTCAAAGCAATTCAGAAGGTGAAATAATTGATTTCATGCAGTCTTTGCCACAGAAGGCAAGAATAATTCTTAATCCAGGTGCTTTGGCTCACACCAGCATCGCGTTAAGAGATTGCATTACTGCCATTGAAGCACAGGTTATTGAAGTTCACATTACAAATATTTATGCCCGTGAAGAATTCAGACATAATTCTTATGTCAGCGCAGTTGCTCAGGGTGTCATAAGTGGTCTTGGAACCGACGTTTATCATTTGGCTTTAACCTGGTTTCTTGAAAGAGAATAATTTTTAAAATGCTTAAAAAACCAGAACTCTTGGCTCCTGCTGGAAGCGCAGATGCTTTAAAAGCTGCTCTATTAGCTGGGGCAGATGCTGTATATCTTGCTGGAAAACGTTTTGGCGCCAGGGCTTTTGCCTCTAACTTCGACGAAGAAGGCCTTAAATGGGCTAGAAAAATCACAAAGGCTCTTGGCAGGAAGCTTTATATTACCTTAAACACTATTGTTTTTGAACATGAATGGAATCTTCTAGAAAAAGCACTTGATTTCATGGAAGCTTTGCAGCCAGATGCGCTGATTATCCAAGATATAGGTATTGCTGTCGAACTTCGGAAAAGAGGCAGCAGAATTCCTCTCCATCTTAGCACTCAGGGAGCTTGGTATGGTCAGGGTGGGGCAGAGCAACTGAAAGAGCTGGGAATAAGCCGTGTTATTCTCCCAAGGGAAACTACAAGGGAAGAAATTGCTGACATCGTAAAGAATAATACTTTTGAAGTTGAAGTATTTGTCCACGGTGCAATGTGCTATAGCATTTCAGGGAGATGCTTCTGGAGTGCTGCCTTAGGTCCCCGTTCAGGCAATAGGGGAACATGTGCTCAGCCTTGTCGCAGAGAATACAAGATAATAGATTCAAACTATTCCGGTTGCATTTTCAGCCCAAGAGATATGCGTCTTATTAATGAAATCCAGCCTCTGATACAGACTGGGGTTTCTTCCTTGAAAATAGAAGGAAGAATGAAAAGCCCAGAATATGTATATCAGGTTGTAAAAGCATACAGGGCAGCCTTAGATGGTGATACAAAGATAGATCTGAAGGCCTTGGATGAAGTTTTTTCAAGAGCTTCATCTACTGGTTTTTTCAATGGCGTCCAAAAGCCTTCTCAATGGAAAACAGGAAATAATCCAGGACGCGAAGGCCTCGTAGTAGGGATAACAACAGGGAAAACCTCTGAAGGACTTACTGAGTTAGTAAGAAAAATTGAGATTAAACCCGGTGACGGACTTTTCTGGTATGAAGGAAATGAGCAGAAGGGTGCAAGAATCACGTGGGTTCAGGCAGATAAAAAGAAAGCTGAACATGTCTGGGTTCGTGGCTTGCCGCGCGGAATAGCCGTTGGCACTGAAATTAGGAGAACCTCAAAGAGCAGTGATGAAGATTGGGAAGCCAAGTGGAATCATGCTATGGAAAGAAACTCTATAGAATTATTCTGGTTCGGCAAAGCTGGTGAAAAGCTTGTAGTTTCTGCTGCTGTTAATGGTTACACAGTTCATGCTGAAACAGAAGAATTGCTGTCAGTCGCTAAGCAAAAAGGCCTGGATGAAGGACCTATAAATGATAAATTCAGGGTTATAGGTGAGAATTATCAGGTTTCAAGACATGATACAGATAATCTTGATAAAAAATTGTTTATCAGCGCTTCTGCTTTTAAACAACTGAAGCGTGATTTGGCTGAAGAGCTTGCTAAGGCAGAAAAGCTGCCATCCTGCGTGCAGCAGACTAATGACGATAATACTGCATATAAAAAACAGCTTATCGATAAGAGTAAGGTTTATAAAACAAATCCTAGCCGTCCACAAATAAGAATACGTCTATGGAATAACGAATTTCAGTTTAATAGTGATTTGAAGGCTGATATATGGGTATTGCCATGGAATTGTAATCATGAAAAAGCGAATAAAGTTATTCAGGCTGAAAAGCTTATGTATTGGCTTCCGCCTGTCCTGAATTTAAAGCAGTATAATGAGATTTATAATCAGTTAAAAAAGCTTGAATCAGGCCGTTTCCTCTGCTTTGGCTGGGAAGCATTTAAGCTAGCTAAGGCATTGCCTAAACTCAGTTTTGAATTAGACTGGTGTTTTAATGTGGCAAATCTAAGCTCATTGGCATATATGAAAAAAGAAGGAATCGAAGCTGTACTTTCCAAAGAATGGAAGGACGAGGACATTCCTACTAATCTTGAAGCATTCCGTGCGTCAATGGCTTACAATCCATTAGTTTCTTATACACGCTTTGCTGACGCAGTAAGAGTTAATCAGGAAATTTCTAACTCACATAATGACAAATTTTTTATTTTGCCTTTGGGAAATGGGACTACTGCCATGTTCTTAGAAGAAAAGCCTGCTAAGCCGTCAAAAATACAGAATTCAATACAGATAGATGTTGCTATTTCCCCAAAAGAAAATCCGACTCAGGTGGCTGAACACTTGAATCGGATTATTAGCGGACTTAGAAAGTAGAAGAAATACTCAATCTTCTACAAAAACCTTGCATTCGGGTTTTACAGTCATTACTGCGCATGGGGCTTTTCTTGCAACTTCATAGGAAGTGCCGCCCAGCCATGATTCTATAAAACCTGTCTGGCCATTAGAACCCATGATGATAAGGTCTATCTTGTTCTTACTGGCATAGTCTATAATGGCTTGATATGATAAACCACCGTCTACACGTTTAAGAATGTCCAAATCTCTGTATTTGGCAGGAATGAATTCTTCAAGACGCTTCAGGTTCTGTTTTCTCCAGCTTTCCTTGGTGTTGAGAGGGTCACCGCCAATATTGGCTGAAAGTGATTCTTCTTCAACGATACAAAGCAGGTGAAGCTGTGAACCGAAATCAAAACCGAAAGAGGCTGCATAGTCTAAGGCTAGACTAGAGCCTTCTGAAAAATCTATTGGAACTAAAATATTTTTGAAATTAACCATAAGAATCCCTATTAGTTATTTAGTCCAGTAAGGAGTGCTGCCAGTGCCGATTTTGGTGCTCTTTAAACCACCAATGTCGCTGACCATAATGTCATTGCCCTTCTGGTATACGATGCTCTTGCCGTCTGGTGAGAAGCTTGGATGAGTTCCAACAATACCAGGACGTGAGAGTGCCAGATTGTCTTTTGTACCAACGCCAAGAATCTGTATTTCGTTTTCTCCATTTACGTTAGTATAGAAGACTGCGTTCAGATTGTCCTGTGAGAACATTGGGAATGCTTCATTTACACCCTTGGTGTCAGTGCATTTGATAATGCCTTGGGCATAGCAGGAAATAAGATATAAATCCAATGTGCCGTCGTTGGTGAGAACGGAAGTGATAATCCATTCACCGTCTTTAGACCAGTTTGCTGATGTTACCTTAAGATCCTGTGATATTTTGGTAGCCTTTTTGTCGGCTAGATTATAAACATACAATGAAGCGTTACTATCTGCTGAAGTGTAAAGGAAAGACTTGCCGTCTGGAGAGAAATCTTCAAAACAGGCATTTGTTAAAATCTTCTTTAACTGATCGCCGTCTTTATTCAATAAGAATATTTCTGATTCCATTTTTTCAGTCTGGTTAGTAAAAGCTATCCAACCACTTTTTTCACAATATTTTGGGAATACGATATTGTTTAATGACGGAGTGATACGCTTTTTGTTGGCACCGTTTGAATCCATTACGGATAAATAGGTTACGCCAGTCTTTTCTTTTTCTACAAACAGAATCTTATTTGTTAAATTCTGTATATCAGCTGCGTTTACATTAGCGGTTAGTAACAGAGCGAAAGCCATTGCTGTTGTTAGCTTTTTAAAAATATTTCTCATTTGATTGTGTCTCCCTCATCAAAAAAATAAGGCCAGAATGCTTAATGCTTCTGACCTATTATAAACCAAATATATAGAGGTGTAAAACAGTTTTTTTGAATCCAAGTCTTTTTAAGACTTGGATTTTAAAAAACTTATAGCTTAGTCATCGTCTTCTTCTAAAGAACGTTTGTAAGCATCGTAGGCTTCCTGTTTTGCTTTCCAGTCTTCCTGAGCTATTTCATCTTCAAATTCTGGACCGTAGCCTCTTGCATCGTTGAAGCCGTCCTTGAATTCGTCAGAAGCGTTCTTTATGCCATCTTTTACGCTTTCTTTTGCGTTCTTGAAGCCATCGCTAACATCCTGAGCAGCATCCTTGAAGCCGTCTACTACATCTTCGCCAGCTCTCTTGATTTCTCTGCCAGTTTCCTTAGCGCCGTCAGCAATATCCTTACCAGTCTGCTTAACGCCGTCTACGAAATCTTCACCAGCCTGTTTGAATTCTCTGCCAGTTTCCTTAGCTGCATCAGCGATGTCTTTGCCAGTCTGCTTAACGCCGTCTACAACTTCTTCACCAGCGCGTTTGAATTCTCTGCCAGTTTCCTTGGCTGCGTCAGCGATGTCTTTGCCAGTCTGCTTAACGCCGTCTACGAAATCTTCACCAGCCTGTTTGAATTCTCTGCCAGTTTCCTTAGCAGCGTCAGCGATATCTTTACCAGTCTGCTTAACGCCGTCTACAACTTCTTCACCAGCACGTTTGAATTCTCTGCCAGTTTCCTTAGCAGCGTCAGCGATATCTTTACCAGTCTGCTTAACGCCGTCTACGAAATCTTCACCAGCGCGTTTGAATTCTTTACCAGTTTCTTTTACGCCGTCAGCAATATCCTTACCAGCCTGTTCGAGTTCCTTACCGGTTCTCTTTACTTCTCTACTGATTTCTTTACCAGTATCAGAAACAGCTTTACCAAGTTCCTTGCCTGCCTGGCCTATTTCCTTGCCGACATCACTGATGGTCTTGAAGAGATTGCCCAGTGATTTGCCAAGATTGCTGGCTGCACTACCGGAGTTGCTGTTATTAGAATTATTATTTCTATTGTTGTTAGAATTGTTATTGGAATTATTATTCCTGTTGTTATTTGAATTCCTATTGTTGTTGGAATTATTGTTTCTATTATTGTTAGAATTGTTGTTTCTGCTGTTTGGATTATAGGTATTCTTGCCTATATCATTTCTGTCAGCAAGGTTTTCAGACTTGTTAGTAGTTGAATCCTTCTTGCTGTTTGGATTAGCAGTCTTGTCGCCAACAATTACCTTACCAGCGTTGTTGGTAGAATTATTCTTGCTGTTTGGATTAGCAGTCTTGTCACCGACAATTACCTTACCAGCATTGTTGTCAGAAGCGTTTCTGCTGTTAGGATTGTAGGTATTCTTGCCTATATCATTTCTGTCAGCAAGGTTTTCTGATTTGCTATTATCAGCATTGTTAGTAGACTTGTCATTAGTAGTTGTATTGCTGGCAAGTTTATTGTCAAGTTGCTGAATTTCATCAGTGGTAAGAGCTACGTTCTTTGCGTTAACAAGTTCAATCTTACCATTCTTGTCGATTCTATAGGTATAGCCTACTGGTGGGTTCATTGCCATCCAGTCTTCCTGCTTCATGAAGCCATTGTCTACCATGAACTTAACAGTCTGAGTGTTAAGGTCGGCAATGCGTTTCTTCTGGGCAAGAAGTGCACGGTTAGCCTTATCAAGGCATTCCTGAAGCTTGTCTATCTTTTCCTGGGTTGTCCAGTTTGGAAGTGTAGACTGATTAATTTCGCTGCTGTCCTTAGAATTGTCGGTTACTTCGACTTTTTCTTCTACAGCGTCTTTATTTTCTGTAGTGTCACTAGCTTCGTCAGCATTTTTAATTTCTTCCTGACTTGCAGTTTCTTCGTTGTCGAGAGCTACTTTAATCTGCCAACCGGTATAGATGAGGTTTGGATTCTTTTCGAGAGAAGGATAGGCTTCTTTGTTGAGGTCTATCAATTCACGCCATCTGTTACCATCACCAAGATACTGCTGGGCAATGCGCCACAAGCTTTCACCCTGCTTTACAGAATGGGTTACAATCTTCTTTTCTTCTTTAGCTTTTTCTACTGCTTCTTCGCCACCGTGGTAACAACAAATAATGTGACCATCGTCTGTTAAATCGCCACTTGCTTTGTAACTACACTCTGGGGCTGGTTTAGATGGGCTTTCAGAAAGGTAGCCTTCAGATACAAGCTTGCTTATGTCAAGACTTGTCATCATTGTTGCATGATCTTTGTTATACTTGGCTACAGCAGATGAAAGTGACTGTCTGTTTGAGGCACATTTTTTGGCTGCATCTTCAGCGGAAATTTCTTCCTGCTCAGGGGCAGCTTTTTCTGCTTTCTGTTCATTGTCAGAAACTTTTGTTACTGTTACTGTTGCTTTTGAATTGGTCTGAACGTTCATTGGATCGCCTGAATTTGCATTGGCGATAGAATTCTGACCTAATAACAATGATAGCATCAGTATAAGGTATAGGTTTTGCTTTCGCATAGTGACACCTCTTGTGTACAATTTGGTTTGTAGAATAATTATACTGATTTTTGCAAGGTACCGCAAGTTTATTGAGAAATAGTTTGTAAACATTGGCTTAACATTACTGAAGACTCGTAAAACATTTATCTTTTAAAACAAATTAGCCGATACATAAACTACGATTAGGAGATATCTATGACTGGCAAAAATATCGGTATTTGGATTTTCACTTTATTGTTAACTTCAACAATAGTAATTACTGGTTGTTCCAATGTAGGAGCAAATAAACGTTCTAACCCTGTTGGCGCAGAAACTGATTCTGAATCTATTGTGACTGCGGGTACTGCTTCTTATGAAACTGCTTCTGGAACTACTAGAAATACTGATCCCAGCCTTTTGCCAGTTGTTAACGTATTTGCCTCACAGAACACTGTTGGCGCTGGAACCGATGTTAATCTCAGGGCTGAAGCCATAGACCCGGCTGGTTCACCTGTTACAATAGAATGGGAATCTTCTGACGGCATTCTCACTAGTGTTAGTGGCAGTTCGGCTGTTTGGCAGGCACCTGCATATACTTCTAATTCTGTTATCAGCTGCATCGCAACAAATGCCAGAGGCGGAAGGACCCAGGCTGACGTAAAGATTGATGTAATTGGTAACTCTACCTATAAATTGAATATTCTTATCGACAGGTGCTGCTTAGCTGCAGCAGTTTCAGATTCTTCCGATAGCGATTTTGTCCCAGTCGCTGGAGCCAGAGTTATTCTGAAAGCGTTTGATGATGTTGGCATAACTGATAAGAATGGCAATGTTGAATTCAATGTTACTCAGGCTGAAAGAGTAGCTTCATATTCTGATATAGAGGTCAGCTATAAGGATTGGGATGTTACCTACAATGCAAAGCTTATTTCTATTAGCGGCAGTGTAGTTAAAGATAACCTGATTTTTTCTCCTGGTTATGAAAGTCTAAGTGTTGCCCAGGCCAGTGGTGATTCCTTTGAAATGAAAAAAGGTCTTGTAGAAGTAGCTACTACTGAAAAAAATACCATCGGTGGTCTGGAAATTCTTCCGGAAGTATGCGTTAATTGCTCTGTTTCTTCTGTTCTTTCCAGCAGAGATACTGGTATTGCTACTATCCAGACTTCTGTGGCAAATAAAGAAACCAGTATCAGCTTATCTAAGACCGGATACAGCACAATCGAGGGTTGCACTATTCCCGTAAGTCAGACATCTACTACTTTGGTAGCGGCAGAAATGGTTCGCAACTGCAATATCTGTGATTATGACGCTTCTATTTCTTATATAAAGCCATATAACTATAAGCAGGGCGTTTCTGTAATGGAACCATTTATTATTGGTTTTAACCAGCCCATGGAAACCTCTACTGTATTCGAAAATATTACTATTATGGTTCAGAACAAAACCTCTGGAAGAATTATTCCAATGAATTCTGCTGAAATCAAAGACTTCTTTGATATTAAGTGGAAGGGCAGTTCTCTGGTTTATCTGTATCCTAAGACCGGATATGCCCCAAGTTCACGTTATAGCATCCTTATTAATAACTGGACTGCTAGAACAATTGATGGACGCTATCTAAAGCCTTACATTGGAACCTACTATGAATTTACCACAGATGCTGACCCTCAGCCTCAGATTCTTGCTTTTGAACCAGCCAACGGCGCAACTGGTGTGAGTAGGAACGGTCCATTCTGTATTTATTTCGACAGAGCTATCGATCCGGAATCCCTCTATAATGATACAAAGCTTGAAGTAATAAATGTCACTTCCGGTATGACTGTTACATTGACAGGCTCTATGATTAGAAGCTATTTCTCTGTTGTTTGGAAAGATGGTAACACTACTTTGCAGCTTGTTCCGTCTATTACCTTGAATCCTTTCAATGCTTACCAGATCAGATTAAAAAAGTGTAGTTTCAAGTCCGCTTCTGGACAGACTATATCTGGACTTGAAAATTTCTGGACTCAGTTCACAACGGGCGGTATGTAAAAGTAAGTTTTAATTATGAGTGATAGGGCGAAAATTCAGCAGATTACCGAATGTGGTATTTTAATGGCTACCGCTTTGGCCTTGTCATATGTGAAACTGTTTCATATGCCTGCCGGCGGTTCTGTTTCTATTGGAATACTGCCTCTGTTACTGATTGCCGCCAGACGTGGTTTTAAAATAGGGGCACTCTGTGGCTTCTGCTTCGGTTTTCTGTTGTTGGCAAATGGCGCTACGATATTGCATCCAATCCAATTTTTGCTCGATTATCCTTTGGCTTATGCAATGGTTGGATTTGCTGGGCTTTTTAAATGGAATACCGGCCTAAAAGCAGCAACGGCAACAACGGTTGCAAACTTAATACGTCTACAATTCCACGTTGTTGCCGGTGCAGTATTCTTTAGTGAAACTAAAGAAAATTTTAGTGAAGCGTTAGCATTTAGCTACGCATATAACTGCGGACATTTAATTCCTGAGACCATAATCTGTGCTGCTATCGTATGGTTCATCGCCTCGAAGCATCAGAATTTATGCTCTCAGCAAGAACTAATCTAGCAGCTCAGCGGTCCGAGCTTAATTATATTCATTAAGCTGCAGTTACTTTATCACTGCCAAGACAGCGGGTGCATACATAACCAGTAACGCGCTTACCATTAACGATAACACGCTTTTTCTGGAGGTTGATGCTCCAGCGTCTTTTTGTGCGGTGATGAGAATGGCTCAGTGCAAAGCCAACTTGTGGTCCACGATTGCAAACCATACATACTCTAGACATTTTCAAACCTCCAAAATAGAGCTTTAGTGAGCCAACATAATATCAGATAGAAATGAAAATAGCAAGTAATATTTTTTAAAAAGGGTACACAAAAAATGTCGATGCTGTGCATCGACATGAAAAATTGAATTAATGCGAAGCACAAAGTGCAAGCCCATTCGCCGAAGGCTGCTCCAAGCAATGTGAAGCACAAAGTGCAAGCCCATTCGCCGAAGGCGTCTTCATGCCACGAAGTGGCTTTCATTCTTGCGCAGCAAGTCTTCATTCCAGCCATCGGCTGGTCTTCATTACTGCCGCAAAGCGGCAGTTTTTCATGTCGGCGTTAGCCGACTCTCTTTACTCCTTTCTTATTTTATGTTATCTTTTAACTATATCTTTATGGGGGTAATTTTTGCCATGTGGCCTCGTTGGGTTCGTGCTCTCTCAACTATCTGGGTTGCTTTTGACAGCCAGAAACGTGGAAAAGTAAATATTCTCTGGACCTTGGTAGTTCTTTTCTTTGGTCCATTGTTGATTCCTTTTTATGTTGCCATTCGTCCTGCCATGCAGAATGAAAAGATTGTCGGAAACTATTTCTGGCGCTTACTGAAGGCTTGCGAAAACTTGGTTTTATGGATAATCGGTCTTGCTTCTTCTGCTGTATTTATTGAAAATATCACAACTCCAAAGAGTAATGACCTCGCAGAAGTTAAAAGAGCAGAAATTAAAGCCGGCAGCATCTGTGCTATGATTGCTGTTATTATAATGATTGGTCTTGACAAATTCGGCTTGGATTTCATTAACGATTATATCGAAAAGAAATATTTTGAGAAATGAGTCTTTTTGCTGATTGCTTTAAAGCAAAAAACAATAGCTTTTCAGCTAAAAAGAAGTATTGTGTTATTTCAGCAGTAGCTTTGGCTACTGCCTTTTCTATTTTAGTTCAAAATCCTGTCGCTGCCCGTTCCGTTAAACAGGGACCGCTTCAGGAATTTGCCGGTCCAGGTGGTCGTGACTACCAGCACGGAAGCTTTACATGCTGGGAATCTGGAATCAGAACCCATGAAAGATATCTTGTTTTTGAACCTGCACAGCCTGCACCACAGAAAACTGGTTTCGTTCTTTTTATTCACGATTTAATGACACCATTCCCGGAATACTATATGGGGCAGATAAGGCATCTGTGCAGAAAAGGGTGGATAGTTGTCTTCCCCTTCTATGAAGGTACAGACCAGCCAACAAAGCATTATCTATTTAATGTAGTGCGCTCATTGAAGGATTATTTACAGCGTTCCTTTGAACGTAACCAGATGCAGACCGATACCACAAAGTTCGCTATTTTTGGTCATGGCTCAGGTGGTGTTCTTGCGGCTAATACTGCTGCTGTATACGATTACTTCGGCTTGCCATTGCCTAAGGTTCTGCTTGTATCAATGCCAGATAGAACCTATACAAAAATGCTGGACTTAACTGGTGTCAGCCGTGAAACAAGAATGGCTGTAATCAGTGGCGATAAAGTAAATGAACAAGATGCTCAGGGGGCTAGAGATATTTTCTATACTGCCGACAGAGTGAAAACAGCGAACAAGATTTTTGTTACTGTTCAGTCTGATTATTATGGTCAGCCACCTCTGATTGGTGATAGAAGCTCTGCTTTAAGCCCAGAACATCCTAAAAAAGAAAAAGTCGTTGTAAACAGGCACAACGAATTTATCAGAACCTATAAGAGCACTTTTCTTGCTCCTTTTGTGAAGGCTGATGATATTGAAAACTTTGATTGGAGAGGCGATTTCAGGGTTTTTGATATGCTTTGCATTGCGGCTTTTAACTTGAATTCAGATCTTAAGCCAATGAAGAAATCTGAAGAGCTTCGCTCAATGGGTTATTGGAGCGATGGTAAAAAAATCAAGCCTCTAATCATAACTGATAGGCCTTAGAAAAAAGTCGAGGCTTTGCATCGACGTGAAGGATCCATGTTGTTACCCCTTCACGTCGGCTTTAGGCGACTTTATTAAGCAACCGTTGCAAGTGATTCCTGTTTATCCTTATAGCGTTCCAGAGCGAGCTTGATTAGTTCGTCAAGGAGCTTGCCATATGGCAAACCTGTTGCTTCCCACAGCTTTGGATACATGCTGATGTTGGTAAAACCTGGCAATGTATTGATTTCGTTGATGATTATCTGATTAGTTTCTTTTTCTACAAAGAAGTCAACTCTTGCTAAGCCGGCGCCATCAAGTGCTTTATAGGCTTTTACTGCTGATTCCCTGATTTTTTCAATCATGTCGGCAGAAAGTTTGGCAGGAATATCAAGCTTAGACTTGTCATCAATGTACTTGGCTGAATAGTCGTAGAATTCGTTACATGGAACAATTTCGCCTGGCAGAGAAGCCTTTGGACGGTCATTTCCCATAACGGAAACTTCGATTTCTCTGGCATTGATGCTTTTTTCAATAAGAATTTTGCGGTCATATTTGCACGCTTCTTCCATTGCAGTCTTCAATTCTTCCTGATTACGGGCCTTGCTGATACCAACTGAAGAACCTGAATTAACAGGCTTTACAAAACATGGGTAGCCAAGCTTTGTTTCAATTTCCTTTATGGATTCATTCTGATCATTACGCCAGTCATAGCGAAGAATTTCAACATATGGCGCAATAGCCAGCCCGGCATCTTTAAAAAGCTTTTTGGCAATGGTTTTGTCCATACCAGTGGCAGAAGCAATTACGCCGCAACCTACATATGGCATATCGGCCTGGTCTAAGAGACCTTGCAAGGTGCCGTCTTCCCCGTAAGTGCCATGGTTAATCGGAAATACTACATCAAGCTTGATGAGTTCATTTTTACCATTATCGTTCAAAGCAATAAGACCGGTATTTTCTGTATCACTGTTGAAAACAACCTTGCGTGCACCGGCTAATGCTGATTTGTCTTTCGTTTTACTATATTTCTGCATCATTTCGGTAGTTACATCGGTCAGCCAGACACCTGTGCGTGTAATACCGATAGGGATGATTTCATACTTATCTTTATCAAGAGCGTTCATGATTGAGGCGGCAGAAACCAATGAGACATCGTGCTCGCCAGAGCGCCCTCCAAATATAATACCAACTCTGATTTTGTTTGCCATATCTTAATTGCTCCTTAGCAATATATAAAAAAGTTCGACCACTTAACCATATCGGCTTTTGTGGTCGAACTTCTTAGAAGCTAGTATTGATAAGCGTTTCTTTAGAATTTTTATTATTCTTCAGTGAATGCCTTTTCTGCACCTGCACCTACTGAAATCGGAAGTTGCTGGCGAAGTCTGTTCTTGGTCATTTTATTGAGTCTTGTATGATACTGACCAAGTTCTTCTGGTTTTGCAAAAAGTGCTTTTGTTAATGCATACTGGTCGTCATCAGAAAGGGTGGGGCCAGAAACAAGAATAGCACTGATTTCTAATACATTCAGTTCTGTATTGCTGCCAGTATACTGCTTCTGGTCAACTGTAGACGGGAAGTAGAATGCGTAGTCGTTTACAAGCTGCTGAGTAAGTTCCATATCAATAGAAACCATATCGATTTCTACTTTCTTTGATAACTCAATAATAGATGGATTCGGGAAACCGCTTGTAAATACAAAACCGTCTATTTCACCAGCTTCCATAGCTACCATGGCGTCTTTGGTATCGATATAAATACAGGTTACCTTGTCAAGGATTCCTGCTTTTCCAAGAATCTGGTCTACGTTATAGCGGGTTCCACTATTTTTGCCACCAACAGCTATTTTCTTACCAGCAAGGTCGCTGAGCTTTGAAATGTAGCTTTCTCTTCTTACGATAAACTGTACTACTTCAGGGAAAAGTGTAGCGATGCCCTTGAGCCCTTCAAACTTGTTGCCTTCGAACATGGCTGAGCCAGTGTTTGCATAGCAGGCTATATCGTTTTGGATTAGTGCCATGTCAACTTTGCCGTCTTTGAGCATCTGAATATTGTCAACACTACCGTCAGTTTCGATTACCTTAAGAGTGACATCAGGATACTTGGTTTTTATTATTTTATCTAGTGCTTCACCTACTGAGTGATAAACACCGCTTTTTGAGCCTGTGGCTATTGTATATTCCTTACGGCTGAGTGATGCTTCGCAGCCTGTTAATGAAACTAAGGCTGTCAGCATTAATATAATACTAAAAAAACGCTTCATAATATCCTCCAAAAAAATTGACGCCTCATAATATCACAACTCTTTTTATTATGCTATTTAAAAATGAATAATATAAAGGGGGTAGGGATTAGGGGTGGGTAGGGGGATTTTTGCAATCTTAGGCAAAGCAGTATAAAGTTAAGCCCGAAGGCCACACTTTCTCGGCCAAAAGCTAATAGCCATTAGCTAAAAGCCTATTGTAACAAACCTTATACTTGCTTCGTATTAAATAATTCCGACTTCAATGCTTTTTGAAGAAGGTCACTATTCTCGAGATTGTCTTGAAGAATGATAGACAGAAGAAACCTACTGCAGTGGCTATTACGGTTACGCTAATGAAAAATACTGGACTACCGTAGTCTATTTCTTTTTTGGCAACAGGCTTAGCTTCTTTGTTTTCTTGAGGCTTGTTGTCCGATTTGGCTTTATTTTCAACAGAAGGCTGCTTTGTTGAAATTGATTCTGGTTTGACTGTGCTTTCTTTCTTGATTTCAACGGTTTCAGCAGGCTTATGTGAAACTTCTTCCGGCTTCGGCTGTGGAGCAGGTTTGCTCGCTTCTGTTACTGCTGGACTTTTTGGCACTTCAACGGTCTTCTGTTGAGCTTCAGCAGCTTTTTTCTGAATGTTAGCCAGTAGTTTCTGTTCTATATTCTCTGGTTTTGAAGCTGGTTTTGCTGCTTCTGGCTTTGAAGGTGCTTCTTTTGTCGGAATCTTGTTTTCTGAAGGTTCTGACTTTGTAATAGCTTCCAGTTTCTTGCCTCTGCCAAATTTGTGACGGTCCTTGTCACCGATTGGTAAAGCTCTTTGAACGACAACTATTTTGCCTTTTTCGTTGATATATCGATAAGTAATCAGGTCGCCAAATTCCAAAAAGAATTTTTCAACTTCTTTCTTGGCTGTAATTTCAAAATGGAATACTGCCTTACTGGTATTGACGCCTGAACAGATGTTTATCTGTATATCATCTGATTTTTGCAGGTAATCAATTTCTTTTATTTCATCAAGGGCATAGACCAATATAATTGGTTTTGAATTCGCTTCCTGCTGCCCGTGAAGAATGATTGCCTGGTTAGTGGAAACCAACCATATTATATTAGGTTTTTTGTTATCTTGTAATAAAGCTTGAGTGACTTTTTCACCAGATACCAGATGGGGAGTGATGTTTGCTAAGATATCCTTTGGAAGTGCTTGAATCTGGCTCATATATTAGTCTTCTTCCTCGTCTTCTTCCTTAGGAGCACCGGTTTCGGGATCTATGTGAAGAGCCATGTCTGATTGAATCATCAGATTCTGGATAACCTGCTGGAAATCTTCTGCTTCAAATACGCTCAGAGGTATCTTACACTGAATCATAAGAATATCGCGCTTTGGAGCTTCTTCATCTTCTTCTTCGTATTCAATGCTTTCGCCTTCTTCTGCAAAGATAGGTTCTGTTTCTTCCTGCTTATCTTGGATATGTGCAACTGTGAAGGTTGCATTTATCAATTCTGAATTGAGGTCCAGTATGTGCATCAGACTATCACGGTCTGCATCTGTGATTTCTTTGAGATGTATACCAGTTGTAACGGTAGCGATACCTATGGAATCTTCGTTGTCTTCTACGCCGATGAAGCCGCTGATTGAATCTTCTATTAAAAATGACCAGAGAACGCCAATATCGTGTTCATCGCAAAGAACACATTCATAGCTTGAGCATTCCTTGGTGAGAACCTCTTCAATATCTACAGCAAAATCTGCTTTTAAAGTGCGGATATCTAATTCATTGGATTCTTTCTGGTCCATCATTCTCTCCGTTTATTATAGTAGGGCGTTTTACTGGGCGCCTTTGACGTATTTTTCGTTTAATTCAAGTGTAATATACTGGGAATTAATAGGGCTTGAAAGGTATTTATTCATATCCTCGCAGGTCTTTACCAGATTTTCATAGTCTGGAACCCTGACTTCTTTACCACATAAGCCGCAATGAAGAATTCCCTGCTGATCTTTTATTGATTCATGGCTGGCTTTCATATGGTGCTTGCAGTTTGCGCACTGAATGTCAAAATAAAAAACCAGACCGTTTAGTGTTTCTAACATTTCTGTTTGCCTCAATAATATAGTTAATATGCATTAATTCTATCACCATTCTATGCTAATGACAAGAGCAATTCTCTCAAATCCCCTTTTGTAGAGGCTGTCTGAATACTCTGACAGCGGTGGTTAGGGATTGAGGATTGGGGGCTGGGGATTCTTTCTGCTAACATCCGCAAAGCAGAAACTTACTTAGAGTAAACTGCAGACTCTCTAATACCGAGGCAAAAAACAGGTCTGCTTGGTCTGCTCATCGGCTGTTTGGCCTGCTTCATCCGCTCTCATCCTGTTATCCGTTGCTAATCTCATCATAAAACTTGAATTGTACACCAAGTTGTTATAAAATTCACAAGAGTTTTTGTATCTAAAAACCACATTGTATTTTAGGAAAAACTAGAAGTCATCAGACTTATAAGGAGTATATATGAAAGG
>JAZUDR010000305.1:0-2309 GCA_045639725.1 Candidatus Avigastranaerophilus sp.
AGCATTTACAACTTTTGAACTGTCAAACTCCCCAAAAAACATACCACATGTAGCCAATCCTCGAAAATCCTTTACCACAAAGAATTAGCAAGAATTTACTGTAAAACTCTGCCGCACAGAATAAAAAACTCTCGCAGGATATTGCCATGCGAGAGTTTTATTGTTTAAGTTACTTTATCTATTTTTTATTCAGTTTTAACAAAGATTGCGAACTGGAAATCAGTACTGTAGGTATTTATGATAAAATTCGCAAAGGTAGAAAATCGGAAGCCAGACAGATTTTATAGCAGTGGATGTATAAGGGTGATTATATAACCCACATTCGTCACGCATTCGCGTGCCACCTTCTCCCTAAGGGAAGAAGGGCTGTAATAAGATTCTATAGCAGTGGATGTATAAGGGGGATTGTATACGCTTGTGGCTGTTGGCCATTAGCTGTTAGCCGAGAAAACAGCCGCTGCCAGCCATCGGCCGCCAGCTGCCAGCCGAGAAATTCAGTATTCATTAATAGCAATCGATTTTAGCCAATCAAGAATTCCATCTGCAATATGTAGGATATCTTCATCTATCCAACGCTGTCTAGAACCAGAAACTCGACGTAAATACTGCTTAGAGGGCAAGTGGTTTGCCGACGTAGGTTTCTGCTTGGCGAAAGTGCTCAGGGAACGATATATCAGCTTCGCTGACACGATATATTGCTAACGCAATGCGATATGTTGCTTCGCAACGAGAACAGCCCCGGATATTTCAAACCTGCCAATTATCTTTGCATGCGATATGCATTACTGTGACAAAAGGCAAGGAAGCATATACGGTGGTATTTTTATTATTTTTTCATCTACAAATAAATTTTTTGGATGAACAACATAGCTTTGAGCTATTTTCTTAGCATATAAAGTGTTAAATTTATTCAAAGAAATATTTGTGTAGTTCTTTGAAGACTTAACTTCTATGGGAATCATCTTAAATTTTGTCTTGCTATCATTGGAAAGTAGAAAATCTATTTCAATATCATTCCTATGATTTTCTTCGCTGTATCTAGTATAAAAATATAATTTTTTGCCAGCAGCAGTTAGCATCTGCGAAATCATATTCTCATAAATCATTCCCTCATTCAATGAAAGTCTATCTTCCATAATCTGCTTATAAAGGCCATTTGTCGCAAGTTCATTTTCGCTGAAAGCCAAACTTACCAGCAAGCCGGTATCACCCAAGTAGCATTTAACGTATGAATCATTTTTATTCAGCGCAAAACCAACATTTGGGTCATTACATCTATAACATAAATTACAAATCATAGAATCATCCAACCAGAACATAGGATCGTCATATTGATGAAAGGTTGCCCCTTTTTCAATATTCTTTAAAACAATTCGTTTTTCATGTGTTGAAAGATATGCAGGAATATTTTCAAAAAGAGCAGAAACTCTAGAACTATATCTCTTAGCAGCCTTTTTAATATCATCTCTATACAAATTAAGGATATCTCTTTTTTCAGAATCCGCAAAAGCAAAATCCCTACCGCTTTCTTTATAAGCAACCAAAGCCTGAGGCATACCTCCAACAAGCAAATATTCTTTAAACAGACGCATTGACTTTGCGTGAAGCTTTTGTTCTAGTGGTTTTTTATCTTTATAGCATTGAGTAATATAATCCAGTAGCAATTCTTCATTCATGTAAATCATAAACTCAATGAAATTTACTGGATACATTTTTAGTTTTCGTTCTTCTGATGGAATAAGAATATCGCAAACGTTTTCCTTTATGGAAATAAGTGACCCCGTTTCGATATAATCATATCTTCCGTCAGCAACAAGGTGTTTAATTGCCTCTCTAGCCTTAGGAAATTTCTGTATTTCATCAAAAATTATTAATGACTCTCTTGGATACAGTCTTGTATTGTATTCCAAAGATATTGTCTGAAAAAATATATCAAGATTAGTTAAATCATCGAAGCTATCTTTAATTCTTTTGCTTGCTTTACTAAAATCAACTAAGATATATGATTTATACTCATTTCTAGCAAATTGTTCAGCAATTGTTGATTTGCCGGTTCTTCTAGCACCTTCAATCAAAAGAGCCTTTTTCCCATTACACTGTTTCTTCCAATCTGTTATTTTATCATATATCGCTCTTTTAATCATCATTTTAGCGACAAACCTCCAACAGTGCGCAAACTATTATTTACAAAATCACCTAATCATACTCAAGGTAAATTGTAGCAATTTTCCTAATAGTGCGCAAGATATTAAAAATATTTTGAGTAGCAGAACCCTCTTAGCAGCTTTGCTGCGCCCTCCAGCGAAGCG
>JAZUDR010000306.1:0-7895 GCA_045639725.1 Candidatus Avigastranaerophilus sp.
TTTGATTTCTTTTCCGGCAGTTATGGTTGAATTTTTGTTTAGATTTAATTCCGAACTTACTTCAATGCTAGAAAAATAACCGTTGAAATTTAAAGGTGTAGCCATGCCGAGCATTGTTAAACCAAGATTCAAAGCTGTGACACTTCCTGCTGAAAATACATTTTCTGCAACAGAGTTAACTGTTACATTTCCAGTGGCATTAATTGTGCCATTAAGGTTAATCTTGGAATTAACGTTTGCAAAGTTACTAGCATATGCATAGGAACCAGAACGGCTTTCTGGTTTTATTACACTTAACTGACCATTAGTAGCAATAGCATCTATAACAACATCTTTTCTTGAATTTATCTTTGCCCCTGCTTCTACATCAACCTTGGCTTCTGCATAGGCCTTTTTAACGTCATTGCTAGTGAAAAGTTTTCCGGCATTAGCATAGCCTAACACATAGTTACCAATAGCCGAATAGTCATGCTGAGTATCGCTAAGAGAAACAATTTCAATATTTCCTGCATCTGCGACCAAATCTACATTACCAGCAGTAATACCTTCTACATTTACAACACCGGCTAAGGTGCTTAATGTATTCAACTGGCCAGTAGAACCTATTTTAACACCACCTGTTGTTGATTCTTTCTGAGGATGACCACCAGCATATAAACCGATACCATTCAGGGTATTGATTGTGCCTTCAATAAGAATTTGGCCATCAGGTGCAATAGTAGCACCTGTTGTGTAGGTTTGCTTATTCCTATTGGCTAAGTTGCAATTAATAATATCATCTATTTCTTCAGAGTATTTTAGATTAATTCCAGTATCAGTAAGAATATGATCCATAATACTTTGATGAGGAGTCATAGCAAAGAACGCACCAGCATTAATCACCCCACCCTTATTGAGTATGAGACCCTGAGAACTTAGGAAATAGAGATTTCCACCTATATTCGAGTTTTTAATAGCGTTAACTGTGCCGCTGATATTAATCTTAGAACCAACAAAGTTTAGAAGGTTTTCTGTTCCTGTTGGCAAATATAAATTTGCCATTTCGCCACTGGTGAGAGTAAAAGTCTTAAAGGCGTTGAAAGCATTTTTGCCGCTTATTTTGTCTGTAGTGATAGTATGAATCTTCTTAGCATCATCGTAGGAAATCTTTGTATTTGAACCAACTGCAGTTATAACGCTTTGAGAAGCGCCCATGAGAGGTGAAGCAATGACACTGATTCCGGCAGCACTGAGCAGTATTTTTTGCAGAGTTGTAGTCAAAGAGTTTACCAAAGAACCTTTTTTCATTTCTTTTAATTTTGTTCTAGTAACCTTTGCTCTTTCAAATAATATTCTTCTAATCCAGTGCCTGCTAAGATTCATATCATTCACCTTCGAATAAAATTTATGCCACTCTACATTATATTGCAATTTTATAAAAATTCCTATTATAAACTTACTTTGTGTGAGTTTTCATTAGCAAAAGTTAACAAACACGAACATTCTTCCAAAGCCGTCATCAAACTGTTTAGTAAAAAATAAAATTAATGCTTGCAATTTTTTTCACAAGTCGGTATAATTGTGCCGCTCATAAAAATGACGATTTGTTGATATTAAATTTACAGCAAATATTCACAGAATTCATTAGGAGAATTTCAAAATGTCAGTAAGAGTAGCAATTAATGGTTTTGGCCGCATTGGTCGTCTCGCTTTCAGACAGATGTTTGACGCAGAAGGATACGAAGTTGTAGCAATCAACGATTTGACAAGCCCAGAAATGCTTGCTCACCTTCTCAAGTATGACACTGCTCAGGGTACTTACAAATATGCTACCACTGTAAAAGCCGGTGAAAACTCTATTACCGTAAACGGTAAAGAAATCACAATTTACAAAGAAGCTGACGCATCTAAGCTTCCTTGGGGCGATTTAAAGGTTGACGTAGTACTCGAATGCACTGGTTTCTATGCATCAAAAGACAAAGCTATGGCTCACATCAACGCCGGTGCTCGCAAGTGCGTTATCTCTGCTCCTGCAGGCAAAGACCTTCCAACAATCGTTTACAATGTAAACCACAAAACTCTCAAAGCTTCTGACGATGTAATTTCAGCAGCTTCTTGCACTACTAACTGCTTGGCTCCAATGGCTAAGGCTCTCAATGATCTCGCACCAATCATGTCTGGTATCATGACTACAGTTCATGCTTATACTGGTGACCAGATGGTTCTCGACGGCCCACAGAGAAAGGGTGACAAGAGAAGATCAAGAGCAGCTGCTTGCAACATCGTTCCAAATTCAACTGGTGCTGCAAAGGCTATCGGTCTTGTAATTCCTGAATTGAACGGTAAGCTTATCGGTTCTGCACAGCGTGTTCCAACCCCAACAGGTTCTACTACTATCCTCGTAGCTGTTGTAAAGGGTAACGTAACTAAGGAACAGGTTAACGATGCAATGAAGGCTCAGTCTAACGAATCTTTCGGTTACAACACTGATGAAATCGTTTCTTCTGACGTAATCGGTATGACCTACGGTTCACTCTTCGACGCAACTCAGACTATGGTTGCTCCAATGGAAGATGGTAACACTCAGGTTCAGGTAGTTTCTTGGTATGACAACGAAAATTCTTACACATCTCAGATGGTAAGAACAATCAAGTATTTCTCTGAACTTAAATAATTAATTCAGGGTAAAAAAAATACCAGCCCAAAAGGCTGGTATTTTTTTACCCTGAAAGGGTCGCGCTTCGCGCTTAGAGGGCGCTTCGCTAAGAGGGAAGAAGGGCGCTGACGCTATTAGATAGTCATTGCTTTATATGCAATGTTTTTGCTATGCGAAACTTTTTATTACTTCATACACTGAAATGACACCTATAGCTTATTAAATTTACTTTATAAATAACAATAACAATAATAATTGTGCTATACTATTTAAACAATTTTGAGGAGCGAATTATAATAAAGTGTATTTTATTTCAAAAAGAGCCAAAAGACTATTGAAACTTACTTTATGCTTAGTTCCATTTATTATTTTGAGCTATAACAATCTTTGGGGAGCCAATATGAACAAGGTTGATATGATTTTTAAGAATGCTATTGTTTTAACAGTTGATAATGAATACAAGATTTTTGAACCTGGTGCTGTTGCTGTTACAGATAATATAATAACTGCCGTCGGTGAAGAAAAAGACATATTAAAAGCCTACGAAGGCAAAGAAGTAGTAGACTGTGGCGGCAAAGTATTAATGCCTGGTTTAATCAATACCCATACTCATCTTCCAATGGCAATTTTAAGAGGCATAATGGATGACCTTCGCCTAGATGAATGGCTTAATGATTACATTTTCCCAACCGAAGGCAATTTTGTAAATAGCAAAACAGTTAAGCTTGGAACAGAGCTTGCCTGCGCTGAATTAATCAAATCAGGCTGCACTACAGTCTTAGATATGTATTATTTTCCAGACGTAATCGCTGACGTATTAATCAAGGCCGGCATGAGAGGCATCTGCGATAATACTATTATGTGCTTCCCAGGTGTAGATCAGGTTCCTGTTGATGATAAATTTGCTAATGCTGAAAAATTTACAGAAAAGTATAAAAATCATAGATTAATATATTCAGCTATTGGTCCACATGCACCTTACACGAACTCTGAAGAAACCATCAAACGCAGCATAGAATTCGCCAAAAAGCATGATATTATGCTGAACATGCATCTTGCCGAAACAGCAAACGAAGTTAAGGACCTTACAGAAAAATACGGTTCAGTTTCTGACTATCTTGAAAAGATGGGCTTCTACGACATAAAGTGCAACTTTGCTCACTGTGTTCACCTGACCGACAAAGACATTAAGGCTTTTGCAAAACACAATATAGGCGTTGCCCATAATCCGACCTCCAACATGAAATTAGCTTCCGGTGCAGCACCAACAACAGCAATGCTGGCAGCAGGCGTAAACACAGGTATCGGAACAGATGGCAATTCCTCAAACAATGACCTTGATATGTTTGAAGAAATGAGAATGGCCTCTTTCCTCGCCAAGATTCAAGCAGACAGCCCAATAGCCCTTACCGCCAAGGAAGTAATTTATATGGCCACCAGAGGCGGAGCTAAGTCTATTTTCCTTGATAAAATCACAGGTTCATTAGAAGCAGGAAAACGTGCAGACATGATTACCGTTGATATCAATACTTTGCACAACCTGCCAAGATTTAGACATAATCCTGATGGACTTTACGGTCAGATGATTTATGCAGCAAAATCAACTGACGTCTGCGATGTAATTTGTGATGGCAAGTGGCTTATGCGCAATAAAGAATTACAGACAATTGACGTAAAGCCATTGTTAGAAGAAGCCCAGAACCTTGCTTCTGACATAGATAAATTCGTAGCAGAACTGAAGAACAAGAAGAAATAATAGCAATTTATTCAGCTTTTTCAGCAGAATCGCTTTCGTTTATTTGAGCCTGGCTGTTGTTTAATGCGTTAAATATTTCAACAGCATGCTCAACCAGATCATCTCGTTCTGAACTGTCTAAATATTTCGGAACAAAGATAGCGAGTGTATCCTTACAAAATTCATATATATGTTTTTCCTTGTGATTCTTAAGGAAAGCTGCCCTGACTTCCTGATTAAAAAGTCTTTTTATTTCTGCTTCTTTTTCTCCCTGTAAAACAAACATCTTAGAAAACAATTCATCATCTTCAAAATCAATATCCTGACCCCATAATAGCTTACCCAAGTAATCCCAGTATTTGTGCTGGTCTCTTACATAAAAACTAGGATGTTTATAATCTGGATTTGAAACTAAACAAAGGGTATTATGAGAATCACCCCATCCTTTTCCGCGATAAACCTTATGGAAATAATCCATAGTAATGAATTTATATCCATACTTATGACCTGTAATCACTGACTGATATTTGGGCATATCCCCTATTCTGCGTATTTTAAATTCCAGATGGGAAGGGAATTCATCAATCTCTTCTTTATAATTAAGATTATGCTTCTTTACACATTTAGCAATAGATTCTTTCCTTTTTTCTTCTTTTGAGTATTCTTTACCACACGTGACCATAATGACAACAAAGACAATAAGATAATATATAGTATCAGGTGTTACGTCAAAAATACCCATTGCTATCAACCCCTATCAGAATCTATTGTTTTATCAATGACTAGCCCAATCAATTATTTTCAATAGCGCTTCCTGTTCATCAGCACAGATTTGGGCTGAATTAATTGCATTAAGAAGCTCAGTTGCTTTCTTTTCTTCTGTTCCCCGCGCCAAACCCTTAAGATATCGGGCAAGAAATTTGTTGATTCCCTTCTGAACATCTTTCAAAGGGTCTTTGCACCACTGCAAAGCTATTTTTGCCTTTTCAACAGCATAAAACTTAGCCTGTTTTTCGGTCATAAGGTCATCGCAGACCTTCACAAGATTGTGTGTTCCGCAGCGTTTGCGGTATTCAATATCTCTATTACGCCAGTAAGCCTTATTATCAAAACCCGCCTGTTCAAAATCGGCAACCTCTTGTATTTCCAGAAGCAAATCAGGAGTGATATACAAAGGCTTATCAAGAGAAACACCCATGAAAGCGTATTTACCGCACCACCCTATTGTGTAGCCTTCATCAATGATTCCACCAACCAGGTCGGGCACACTGATATCATACTGAGTTACGTAATTCAGGTCTTTTCTATTGGATATTTCAAAATCTGTGGTTTTAAACCATCCGTTGATTCTAGTTTCTAAGCTGCTATTCACGAATTCAGATGGCATTGAGATAAGCTCATTTATTGCTTCTTCTTCGAAAAAGTCCCAGACTGTATCGTCTTCTTCAAACTCGTTCTGAAGATATACTAGTTTATGATCACAAAGCATGAAGTCGAAATAGACATCGCCAATCATTTTAACCGGTCGCATGAAATCAGGATATACTTCGGTGTGCCAGGTAGAAGTAGCAGCAAAATGTTCCCATTTATCTTCCGGATCAATTAATGGTCTCTTCACAAATTCAGTGTTTATTATTCTTGTGTCCTGAATCCAATATTTTTTACAGATAGCTTTATAATTATCTAAGAACAATTGAATCTGTTTAAAGTAATCACTCTGAAGCATTTCATCATAAAGCTTTTCGCGCTCATAGCAATAGCTCGTTAAGAGTTCTGCATTCTCTGCTTTGTTTTTTCTGACAGCGGGAACGATCACTAAGCCATGTTCGTAATTATCGTCAGCTATTTTTTTAGCATAATAACCGACTAATAAGGCACCATTTATTTCTGTTGCACATCTTTGTAAGGCTGCAGGAATCACCTTTCGGCGCTCTTCCATGGAATAAATGGTAGAATCCATGTCGCTGTTTCCCCCAACAAGAGGAAAAGCCCAGATTTCGCGGCGGTCATGTCCAAGTTCGATTGCCACTGATTTATTATTCTGCTGAACCCCGAGAGGCCAGCAGTCAGTCAAAGAATTAATAACAGCTTCAGATTCAACAAGAATTGATTTTTTCATGATATAGCAAGAATATCAAATACACTATTAAACGTCAATCTGCATAATGATTTTAAGAGTATGGACAAAGTAAGTAAATAAGTTATAATATTATAATAGGAACAGCAGAGGAGAATCATTATGAGTAGATATTCCAGTTATGGTCATACACGTCATAGGGGCGATGCACCTCTTTGGCCCTTATTCGCTATACTGGGTGTTATTATCTTGGTTGCATTTCTACATAATCTTTATCAAAAGTATCGTAGAAATAAAATAAGAGAATACTGTTTTAAAAACGGTCTTGATTACTGTGACGACCCCGTTGATTCTACTGCTTGCTCCAGTTCCTTTGCTTTTGTAGAAGGCTGTTATGATATAATGAAAAAGGGTTATACCAGTGGTGTCAGAGCTATGATGCATGGCATGATGGGTGAGATTGAATTCCGTTCTGCTGATTATTATTACGTAGAATATTATACCACAAGCCGCGGAGGCAAAAACAGTCGTACATACCCCTATACTGTAATTGAATTTCATAAGCCTCACGCAAACCTAGGTTATTTTTATCTCCGCGATGAAAATCTCTTTGACGGTATTGGCGTTGCAATGGGCAACCAGGATATCGATTTCAGCACAGACAAAAGCTTCTCAGACAAATTCCTTCTGCAAGGTAATGAAGCAGATGTAAGGGCTATATTTAATCAAAGAGTTAGAAATGCTTTTGTTTCTAATCACATAAGCGGTTGTTACTATGAAGGTACCAACGACTGTATGCTTCTCTATTGTAAAGGTTATAAAACAATTGATGGCCGATTGAAAATGCTTGAGAAGGGGTATCACATAATGCATGCCTTAGCACCAGATAATCCCAATGCTCAATTTTTGCCAGAAATGCCACCTCTTGAACAGGAACCTGCAAACAACGGATATAATCAGCAGTATGCACAAGGGAATTATGGGCAATCCTATGGTCAGCAACAGTATGGCCAACAGACTTCTAAGCCCAAAAGCTGGGCTGATGCATGTGACCCGTTTAAGCAATGAATGAGGCCTGCGGCTATTAAGCTTTAAGCTATCAGCTATCGGCTTATGGCCGAGAGATTAAACCTCTATACCAAGCAAGTATAAGGTATGTTTCAATACGCTTTAAGCTTTAAGCTATCAGCTATCGGCTTACGGCCGAGAGATTAAATTTCTATACCAAGCAAGTATAAGGTATGTTTCAATAAGCTTTAGGCTATCAGCTATCAGCTTACGGCCGAGAGATTAAACTTATATACCAAGCTAGTAAAAGGTATGTTTCAATAAGCTTTAAGCTTTAAGCTTTAAGCTTTAAGCTTGTAGCTTCTGACTTCCTATACTCGCCAGGGATTGAGGTTTGTTCCAATAGCCCTCATTCGTCTTCTGCTACGCAGAATCCACCT
>JAZUDR010000307.1:0-3267 GCA_045639725.1 Candidatus Avigastranaerophilus sp.
GGTAAGGCACTTGTTGCTGCCGGTCCACAGCTTTAATAGCTAATAAAAAAAAGGCTATGAGCTACGCTCATAGCCTTTTTTTTATTGCTCTTGGCCGTTAGCTATTGGCTCTTTGCCGAGAGAATCAGGCCGCTTTCTGCCCCCCCTTTCGTAAAGGGGGACTAAGGGGGATTTTCCGCACCACAGTGGCCTTTTTCCATCTTTACAATGTCTTTTATAGTTCAATAAAAGATCTCGCAGTCCAAATCGTCTATTTCTTCTGATGTCATATTTTTGCCCAGTTCATCGTGGGCGTAGCATCTGAGTTTTTATATCAGGCATTTTTTATTGCCACCTTAGCGGATTAGAGATAAAATATAATTAGCGTTATATGCTTTGTCTTTAAATAATTTATTAGGAGATAACCGCTATGCCTGAATTGTGCAGATTTGGTGGTATGATAATTTATATGTTATTTAAAGACACCAAGCATCATAATAAGCCACATGTCCATGTTTATTATGGAGAATATGAAGCTTCTATAGGAATAGATGGCGAACTATTAGCTGGTTCTCTTCCTGCCAAACAATTAAAAGTCATAGTCGGATGGCTAGCATTTCATGAAGAAGAAGCTTATGCAGCATGGAATCAAGCTGTTCAAGGGGAGCATTTTAATAAAATAGCACCAATGTAAGGGTTAATTATATGTATATAAAAAATGGTATTTGCTATGCTGGTGAACTTACAGATGACATAAAAGTCGTTAATGTTAATGTTTTACCCGGAAGAATGCTGCTTGTAACATTTAACACTGGCGAACAACGCCTTTTTGACACAACATTATTGACCGGTTCCGCATTCGAGCCATTAAAAAATGAAAAAATCCTAAAAGAAATAACTATTTTTCATGGAGTCATTACCTGGATGAATGGTGAAATCGACATAGCCCCTGAAACAGTATACGCCGAAAGCTATCCTTACAGCACTAAAGAATCCCTTCAAGCGGTAGGATAATTCACCAGCATAGGCAATTATCTCCCCCTTTCATAAAGGGCAACTAAGCCTTCTAAGCCCCACTTTCGTAAAGCGCGAATTATCCCAACCACCTTTTCAAAACATTATAACGCGAATCCCCATTCAGGCAAAGTTAATTTTTACTCAAATCCCCATTCAATTTTATTAAAATTATACGCAAATCCCCATTTATACAAAAATTACTAGGTATAATCCTTATTCTGTGTGTATTCACAAATAAATGTAAGCCAAACCCTTCCTCTATTTTTCATATATTTAGACATATATCGCTCGTCTGAAAGATGATGTTTAAGTACAATACTATAAGAGAAGACTATTTAAAGAATAGAAGCAATGTAATACGGCAAATAAACAGTACTGCCTACTCTAAGAGAAACTAAAAACGGCAACTTTTTATCGGGTTATCATGACATATTTTGATTTTTTAGCAAAATGTGTCATGATAACTTGCAATTTACATTAGAGCAAGTTAAAATAATGTTAAAGGAATATTATGGATTTATTCAAAAGAGAAAAATACCTAAGAAAAATTCGTGGTTTTTATGATGCAGATGACCTGATAAAAGTAATTACCGGAGTCAGACGCTGTGGTAAATCCTGCCTTATGCAAACTATAGCTGAAGAAATACGACAAAAAGGTGTTCCTGAAACCAACATAATCTATATAGACTTAGACAAACGTGGCAATAAAAGCATAAAAGAAGCAGACCAGCTTGAAATGCTGATTGAAGCTAAAGGACAGACTTCTGGCATGAAGTATCTGTTTATTGATGAAATACAAAACGTAAAAGGTTTTGAAGAGGTATTAAACGGATTCAGAACAGAAGGGAACTATTCTATATTCATCACTGGTTCCAATTCATATTTACTTAGCAGCGAACTTGTCACAAAATTGACAGGAAGATATCTTGAATTTGAGATTTTTACACTAAGCTTTGAAGAATATGAACAAATGAAATTATTCTTTAATAAAGAAATCAACACGAATACATCAGCAGAATTGGCTGATTATATACTTGAAGGTGGCTTCCCCAGAACAATAACAATAAGTGATTTAAAAGACAAAAGAACTTACACAGAAAACGTTGTAAAAGAAATATTCAACAAAGACATCCGCTATCGTGTAAAAATAAAAGACAAAGCTTCTTTTGAATCCGTTAGAAATTTCATTATAAATAACTTTGGTGCAACCATAAGTATAAAATCTCTTTACGAAGCTTTAAAAAATTGTGGGCTTAATATTGGGAGACCTACTGTAGCTAAGTATATAAAAGCCCTTGTTGATGCAAAAATATTGTATGAATGCAATAGATTTGATTTAAAATCGAAAAGAGCCATAGCTGGAGAAAAAAAATACTATCTTTCAGATTTAAGTTTTTATTTTGCTTTAAACACAGATAATAGAATAAACTATGGGCCTGTGCTGGAAAACATTACTTATCTTTATGCCAGAAGCTTTGATTATTCTGTTAGTGTAGGTCGCATAGGTAAGCTTGAATGTGATTTCATACTTAGGGATAAAGAATTAAATTATTCTTATGTTCAGGTTGCTTATACAATTGCATTAAGCCAAGAAACCGAAGACAGGGAATTCCGGGTTTTAGAGGCTATTAGAGATAATTACAATAAATATGTAATAACAACTGACTATCTTTTACAAAAGAGAAACGGCATAAAACATATTAATTTAATGGAATTCTTCAAATCAGAATCACAGTTTTAAAAATTATTTCAACCGAAACCCTTCGCCGCATCCACGAAAGAACACTCAATTCCTTTTCCTCCAATATGGTATGCCCTATCATGGAGGTTGGGAAATGGAACGGGACCAACCAAAGGAAAAAAGAACAGACCGATATAGATGTAGTCGGGTTGAACACTGTTGATAAAAAAGCCATTCTTGGCGAATGCAAGTTCAAGAATTCTTCTGTTGATAAAGCCACGTTGGATGCCTTGCAGGATCGGGCTGGTCTAATAGATAAAAAATACGAAATCGTCGCCTATTATTTATTTTCTCTTAGTGGTTTCACTAGTTGGTTAATAGTTAATGCCGCCCGCCACAATACAAAATTGATAACCCTTAAAGATATGTATACCCTTCATTCATAATTTACCTTCAAACTGCTAATTATCCCAACCCCCTTTCGTAAAGGCTGTCTGGATACTCAGACCTGGCAATAAAAATCACGAACAAACGATTAATAAGAATTTAAAATATCATGATGACCGATATCTACATACAAAACAGTAGTA
>JAZUDR010000308.1:0-3018 GCA_045639725.1 Candidatus Avigastranaerophilus sp.
CCTCTCAAATGAACTGACAAGCTTCAGCTTTGCTACTGAACAAAGAATGCAGCAGGAAAAGCAGCAGGTCCACGAAGAAAACAAGCAGAAACGAAATGAAGCCATAAAGAAAGGCGTCAATAAAATTGGCGGCTTCCTTAAGAAAAAAGGTAAATTCTTCTGATAAGTCCAAATTTCGCAAAATAAAGCATGCAGCGCAATCTAGGGAAAAATATCAATTCTTTTAGAAAAGCAATTATGGTGCCAGTAGTTTTAACACTGCTGGCACTGATTCCTAGCATTAGAAGCACATACGAATGGCTTGAATTAAAAACTCTGGATATATTATTTACAATATATCCGGAAATATGCCAGCTCACCAGGCAAACCCAGAGGTTTGATACCACAGCTGCAGTAATTACAAAGGACCAGACCTTCCAGACAAAGTTCGGGAAAAGCCCCACTCGAAGTGATTTTGCAAAGCTATTGAAAAAATTAAAGCAGCAAGGTGTTCAAGTTGCTGCATTAGACTTTATTTACGACGAGCCGACAAAAGAAGCTGAAGATAGTGAAATAATCAAAGAATTAAGCGGTTTTCCATATCCGATTTTAGCCCAGAATTTTATAGGGCGCGGACAGCAAAGTTTTAATATTGTAGACCTGACAGACAAGAATTCAGAACGACCATCATGGCCGACACCTCTTTATAAACCTATTGCAGATAGCATTGCAGCAAGAGGTCTTATCAATGTTCCATCAGATCTTGATTCTGTAATAAGATACGCTCCTCTGGCCTTTCACCCGGATGAATCAGAAAGATTTCTGCCAACGCTCGGCTTTTCTGCTTGGATAGCCAGTCTGATTTCAGAAAAAGAACTTCATATAAGCAAAATTGATTTAACGAAGGCATCTTCTATAAATGAAGCAATGGACCTAATCTATGCTTCAGCGCCATACCAGTTTCTATCAGTTGGCCATGACGGACTAGACAGAACAATTCGTGAGCTTGAAGCACTTTTAATTTATAGAATTATAAAGAAACATCATCCTGAATTAATATCAGAAGACAAACAGCTTTCCATTGAAGCTATCACAGCCCATGCAGGGTTAAAATCAAAAACATGGTTAAAGCTTCCTCAGGAACCTTTGCCTATCATTGGCTCTTATCACACTCCATGCCTGAGAATCCCTTATCGCAAGCAAGCAGCGCCTTTTAAGGGCGATGGTATTGAAAGCATAAGCATGACAAGATTGTTGGATACCGAAGAAGAAGAAAATTCTTCCTATATGTTCAGCAAAAACCAGGTAAGTCTTGCAGCCAATCTGGCTACACAGACCTTGAAAATAATAGCCCCCAAGGCGGAAGCGGGCAAGAATAGCCTGACTGGCGAAATAAAAACAGTAACTGGTAAGCCTGTTTCCAACGCAACAATCTGGGCAATAATGCCACAGACCGAATTCTGGCAGAAAGCCCAATCAGACGCAAACGGCCTATATAAGCTTGAAAACCTGCCATCAGGCAACTATGTAATAACCATCTTCATGCCTAATGAAAATGGTTGGGAAAAGGCAATGCTAAGCTTTGAGGTAACTCAGCTCCAGCAGCAGCTTCCACTTCTTCTAACCGCTGACAATATAAATACCACGACAATACCGCAGGCACTCTGCCAAAGCAATCCTGACGCGACCTTATGGATACACGGTGAAATCATTCCTATGCTTCATAGTGATGCCGAAGGAAATTGTGATGCACTCAGCCTTCCGGATGGTTATTCTCTTATCAGCCTTAACGATGACGAAGATGCTCCCGAAGAAAATTTCTCTCTCGATGGTAATGGCAAGCTTCTATTGAATGATGCACCGAGCAACAATGCTGTTGCAGCAGTAATGCCAGATGAAGAAGGCTGGCAGCTTCATTTTTACAGAAAAATATCCTTAAATTCACAGAGTGATATTACAATTAATAATCTTCCACCATCTCTGGACTCTGTAATTAAGCTTACTAGCACTTCTACAGGCTCTATTGCCGAAGATAAGGTAGAATTTATTATTAAACCTGGTGCAACCGATAATATCAATGCTCTGCCTGCAGTATCGTTAGAACCCAAAGATAAAATAAAGCTTACGGTTGAATTTGCAAATGCTTTTTCAAAAGATAACAAAGCTGTATTAATAGATGAATCTGGCGCATTCTCAGAAATAGCTGACGGTGCAAGCAATGAAATCACAAGCGGCAATTATCTTATTCTCACAGAAGGTGATGGAGTAAAAGGCTTATACAAACCTGCTCTTGTAAATAAGAAAACAGTATTCATTGGTACATCGATGGCTACCGACCAGGACTTTGTTATTACTCCAATTAACTTCCTTGATAAAAGCTTTACCCATATGCCTGGTGTAAACGTGCATGCAAACCTATTTACTACACTTGCAGCACAAAAATTCTTCTATGCACCCTTCTTCTATATGGACCGTGCCCCAGAATCATGGCCATTCTGGCAATTCTTAATAGTATTACCAATACTGCTTCTACTTAGCATAAAATTTAAAAATGCAGATTCAACAAAGACAACCCTGATTGTTGTGTTTTTATTGATTGTGCTATTTTCATTTGCGGCCTATATTTTCCCAAGCCGAATCATTATTCCGATTTTCTATCCAAGTATGCTGGTATTGAGTTTCAGCGTTACCAGAGGCTTTGTTGAATGGATAAATTCCAAAAGGCTTGCCAGAGAAACCCAGAGTGCCTTTGGGCGCTTTATCTCTGCTGACGTTGTTAAGCAGATTATAGACAACCCTGATGCAATCAAGCCAGGCGGAGAAAAGAAAGAACTTACAATTATATTCACAGATATTGCAGGCTTCACATCAATCTCTGAAAAGCTTGAACCAGAAGCACTGACAACATTAATGAACAATTACCTTAATGAAATGACAAATATATTGTTCAAACATGGTGGTACACTTGATAAATACATCGGTGACGCTATCATGGGCTTCTGGAATCACCCTACTCCACAGGAAGACCATACAACCCGT
>JAZUDR010000309.1:0-3043 GCA_045639725.1 Candidatus Avigastranaerophilus sp.
AAGTTATTGAGTGCGACTTCTAGTTTCTTAGGAGTCATGCCCAATTCTTCAGCAGCTTGTTTTAATGTTAAGAGTCCTTTTTTTATAAGTCTAGAGACTAAACTAAGCTGACCTTCCTTTTTCCCTTCAGCTATTCCTTCATCTTTTCCTTTTAATATGCCTCTGTTTTCTATTTCGTCTAATACTTTGCACATATTTATTGGGTGAGTCGATTATTGTCCTTGATTTTTTGCGGCCTTTTCAAGTTGGGCAATGCGTTCTTTTAAAACGATTATCTCAGCTTTAGCTTCATTTGCTTCGGCTTTGGCTTTTTTTGCTTCGTTAGCTTCTTCTCTTAGTTTGTTGATTTCATTGATATATTCATTTCTTACGTCTTCTATTATTTCCTGCATTGCCTGGCACATATCTGTATTCTCCTTTGTCTCATCAAGTTTTATGTTGATATTGGTCATGGTTTTTATCAGCTTTGCAGCAAGTGTGCTAAAATTTCTGAATCTTTCATCCACCATAAACTGCTGCCAAGCTTCTTTATTTTTGGAGTATTTTATAAACTTCATGACATCACGAAGATTGGTATCAAGTTTGTTCAAATCTTCATCGGGCATCTGGGGCTCTATCACGAAAATTTTGTAGTCTTGGATAAATGGCTTGTAAGCGTCATTGGTATCCGTGAACATTTCGTTTAAAGACTTAGGAGCATCCCACTTGTCGAAACCGAAATATACGGTCAACGTTATTACTGGCATAATCTTATCTGTTTTTTTCAGACCAGATAAAAATTCAGAACCGGTTAGGTTTTCGCTGTTTTTATGGTTTCTTTCCGAAAGTTCCTGAATTTGACTACAATACTGCATTGCATCGTAAAGCATATTCCTTACCGGCATTGCATAATGCATTTCAGACTGATTTTCTATACCTAGTAACAAGAACACTGCTTCGTTGTTCTTCTTGATAATAAGTTTTTTGAGAACATCACGATAGCGTTTAAGTGATTTAAGTTTGCTATTGTCTTCTTTAAAAGGTAAAGTTAATAGATTGGGGTTTAAGGATTGAAGTTCATCTGGCTTGATAACTTTTTTGCCATCAAAAACGAGCATATTAAAAGCGTCAGCAAAAACATCATTCCGCTTCATGTATTCTGTGCTTATTTCATCTTTTATGCCCATATCGCAACCCCCTATACTTTATTTTACTCTAATTGCTATCTAAAGGCAATACTGCTAATACAGTGCTTGTAAAGTCCTCAAATGAATACATGACAATCTCCCGATCATAAAATTATTGGTCCAAGATTTTGTCCGCACCTCCAAATATTGCATTTAGTCATGCTATTTCAGCTTTTTAAGGGTAGGCTTTGGGTGGTGATGTGGCGGTTGGGGGAGTCAATTATTGGGCTTGATTTTTTGCGGCCTTTTCAAGTTGGGCAATGCGTTCTTTTAAAACGATTATCTCTGCTTTGGCTTTATTAGTTTCTGCTCTTTGTTTGTTGATTTCCTCAATATATTCTTTTCTTACGTCATTTTTTGCGTCTTCTATTATTTCCTGCATTGCCTGGCACATATCTGTATTCTCCTTGATTAAACATTAGTTCTTTAGACAACCTATCGGTATGACATAAACGCCGTCTTCTCTTTGGTAGGCATATTTCCCAACTCCAGTTAATACCATTAAGAAAGATGGAGTTTGCATTTTATTTGTGTCGATTTTTGAACTGAATAATTTTAAGGTTTTGGCACCTTCTTCTATTAGACTGTCTCCACCGAGTTTTATCTCAATAAGCCCAAAGGAACCGTTACGTAAGTGGATGACAGCATCACATTCCAGACCTGATTTGTCTCTGTAATGGTATACTTTACCGTCTATACTTTCTGCATATACTCTAAGATCTCTTATGCACATTGTTTCGAAGAATAATCCCATAGTGTTCAGGTCTTTGAGGAGGTCGTCAGGACCCAGTCCCAGACTTGCTGTTGCTATCGCAGAATCAATAAAATAGCGAGTATCTGACGTTCTAATTGCTGTCTTTGACCTTAGATTAGGATTCCAGGCAGGCATATCTTCAATTACAAAAATTTTTCTTAAAGCATTTGTATAGGCATATACAGTATCTTCTGTTAGAGACTCGGTATCGTTTGCTAATATGTCATCTCTGAGAACAGCATAAGATGTTTGGGTGCCTTGATGTCGTGCATATGCCCTGAGTAATCTTTTTGCACGTTCAGGGTCTCTTTTTACATTATCAACTCTAGATATGTCAGAATTAACAATAGCGTCTATATAGTCGAATGCTTGATCTAAGGCTATTTCTTCATCCAAGTCAAGAGAACCTGGCCATCCGCCTCTGCAAATCAAAAAAGCAAGTTTATTAATATCTACTATTTTATTTTCTGCAAAAATCTTAGTATTGTTTTCAAATATTGTTTTGAGACTAATTTCTCCAGAGGATTCACCAGATTCAAATAAAGACATAGGCCTCATTTTTACCCAAGCAAAACGACCAGTTCCCGTATGAAAAATTTCATCATTTTGAGGTGGCACGGAAGAACCTGTAAGTATAAAGTTACCGTAATTTCCCCTATGGTCAACCTCATGGCGAATAGCATCCCAAAGCTTTGGAGCAATTTGCCATTCGTCGATTAAACGTGGAGTTGGACCTTCCAAGAGTATTGAAGGATTTATGTCGGCTGCCATGATGTTTGATTTTACGTCTTCAGGTTTGGACATATACAAAATACTTTTGGCTATTTGTTCTGCTGTGGTTGTTTTCCCACACCACTTAGGGCCTTCAATAAGAACAGCCCCTTTGCCTTTTAATTTTTTTCTAAGAATGATGTCTGTAATTCTTGGTTTATACGTATTCATAACTATATAGTATATTGAATTTGGCAAATTGGCAATAAAATATTTGGCAATTTGGCAATAATTCATTTGGCAATTTGGCAATAATTCATTTGGCAATTTGGCAATGATTTGTTTGGTAAATTGGCAATAGCATTTTGGCTGTAAGAGTAGGCTTGGAGGGCCGCTTTGCTGGAGGGCGGCC
>JAZUDR010000310.1:0-8772 GCA_045639725.1 Candidatus Avigastranaerophilus sp.
TTCGCTGACGCGAACTCGATATGTCGCTGACGCGACAAGAAGAATGCATACAGATATTGAAGTAGGCAACTGCTTTATGTTACAATAGATTTATGCGACGGGGCTCTTCAAATACTACACCTATATATTTTTTTACATCAGTAAGTTCAGGTTCGGGCAAATCCTCTATTGTCTCGAATCTTGCTGTGTATCTCACTGACCTCGAATATAAGGTAGCATTATTAGATTTTGACAATTCAGCCCCAGACAAGCTCGTAAACGCATTTCCAGAAAATTACGAAATGGAGCAGTATAACGAGCTTTCTACAATAATCACCAGCGAAGACGCCCGTTTCACGCAGAATTTCTATTTCACAGACACAAAGCTGCTTTCATATTTCCCAGCCAAGGCAATAGAAGAACCGTCGCTTCTAATGACTGATACGGCATTACGAGACTTTTTCCTGCAGCTGATAAATGCCTTCAATATAGTCCTGATTAACCTTCCACCTGGCACAAGCATGTCTCGAAAGGTTTCAGACCTGATATCTAGAAATTATCTGTGGCACGGCTGCAACCCAGCATCAGTAATTGTTTCTACGTCTGAAGAAACAAGCCTTGTAAAGCTTGATGCGCTTATTCAACAGAACCAGATTATCAGCTACCAGGCTGAAGAAAACACATATTTTCTGTTTAACAAGGTCCTGAACTCCGCCGACCAGCAGAATCCGAACGAAAATGTGCTAACAATGCAGGAAGTCAGAAGACTTTTCGCTTATCCTCTGACCTTCATAATCCCGCAGAACGAAGAGTTTGCCCAGAAACAGAACAATGCAAACGCCTTTGTATTAAAGAACGACACCCTGACACGCGACCACATTTCCAGTCTATTCAGGCTTCTGACCGGTTCAGTATCCCTCAGCCAACTGTTGAAGGAAGCGAACAATTATCAGTCCTGTATCAGCGGGAATCTACTCAGCCGCATTTATCCGTATCTGGAGCAGCTCCAGCAGCGCGTTGCCGCCAAACTGTTCATCAACCCCGCCGATGTCCAGCTATTTCTGGAACAGAATGACCAGAACTTCAGAATACGCATACGTCTGACCTCTATTGGCCAGAAGTTGATGGGTATAAGAAGCGATATACCTGAATATAAGCCATTAAGAAAAAACCTTAATGAGTGCCCGGAGCACTTTGAAGCCAAGAGCCCCCGCGACAGCTTTACAACCGTCAGCAATCTTGACCGCGATACCAATTATGCTCTCAGCTTCAAGTCCATATTTACCTTTGACGACAGCTTCTACTCGAACCCAATTACGGTAATTGCAAAGCATATTGAAATAGTGCCAAACAAGGATCGTTTCCCGTCACCGATTCTTTTTGCGCCAAAGCATACTATTGCAGAAATACCGACCTTAACAAACATTCTTGGTCTCCAGCATCAGCAGAAGTATTGCGAGTTCACCACCAAAGAAGATGAAATCATAAATCATGGTGTCACTCCATTCCTCATACCACCTGATTTTCACCTCTGCTTCGCGCTTGATGCAAATTTCCAGACTGCATACACCTGTGAGCAGAACTTCATTGAAGCTGACCCCGGCATTATTCATCAGCTCAACCTGCCACTGATTTCTGACTTTATATTCAGGCCTCTCGAAGGCTACACAATTTATGACATCTTTGCCCGTAACAAGGGCTTTGAATTTACAACAGACTTCGGTCTAAGAGGAAATACCTTCAGCTATATCAGCAACGGTATTCTTGCACTGCCTGCAGGAGAATTCTCGTTATTCGATGATAAGCCTGATAAAAAGCTTGATTGCCTTATTGAGCCCAAGGAATCAGTCAGCCCCATCGCAGATATCACTATCAGCAAGCTTAGCCTTGAAGAACCGAGATACACTATTGTTCCTGCCTTTACAGTATGGGAAGAAAGAAAGCCGCTTCCGACAATCAAGTCGCCAGAGGCTTACTGCCAAAGCGAATTTGTTATTGCTAAGCCAGAGTTCAAGGCAACAGTTCCAGATACTCGTCGCATGGCTTTCAGCCTTCCACAGTTCAAGATTGGCAGAGCGCTTCATAACCGCAAGGTAGAATCAAGCAGAAAGACAGATATAACCTCAGGAATTGTCAGAACCAAGTCGCCAGACAACTACGGGTTATTCTTCTCTAGTGACCTGCTAAGGATACACTACCGAGACAAGGTATTCAGGTCACTGCCAGACGCCTTCAAGATACATGTTACAATGATGGATTACAGGTATTCGCCATTGAAACCGAAGGAAGAACGACAGATACTAAGATGTAACGAAACAAGGGTAAAGACCAGAGAATACAAACCAGACTTCAACTTAAGATTCAAACACAAATATATGGAACCAGATTTACTGATAAGAAGAAAAAGAGCAACATACGTAAGGCCGATAATGTATCAGCTTTTCGTAACACGTCTGCTTGCCATAGAAAACTCAGTTTCACTGGTAAACACCGAATACAAGGTTGGCTACAACGAAATCTTCCCAGTAATCTATTTCCCGCAGGCAAGACACACCTATCAGTATAGAAGCTTCAAACCAATCGAATGGCTTGGCGAAAAAGGCCGAGATCCATTCACCAAGCTCTATAAGCTTAGCATTTCCCCGATTAAGACAGAACGCCAGAATGGTGAATATGAACAGCTTAATCTTGATAGGAAGTATCGCTACAGCAAGAGCATGGAAATTAACATGCCAGAGTATCCTGTTAATCTGCTGGTTAGTGCTCCTGAAAAGCCTGAATTTCTCCGAGATTATCTCAAATACCCCACTATGCCGCTTCTTGGCGCTGAGCCAATGGCGAAAATGGAATTTGAAGATACGACAATTCTTAAAACCAGCGACTACAAGAATATTATTGAGTCCGTTGACACCGAAATCGATGCTCCGAATATCTTCACAGAAAGAATGCGCTTCAGGAAGGAAGGCTTCACGTCATTCAACTGGCAGCCACTTAAAGCCCAGATTACTCAGGGAGGCGACATTGAAATTCAGCGCACAGCCCTGAAGATGTCAACCTTTGTTCATCATAATTATCGCAAGGTTGGTGAACTAAGAACAAGAATTGAGCAGAAAACTCCAGTTCTCATGAAAGCTTCCAAGCTTATCAACAATTTCACAGACCTGCACAAGGAACGTGAAAGCTTAGAATTCACACTTCCGTTCAATGGCATTGAAACAGAAAGACTCTATATCTATCAGGGAATCTGCAACCGCCACGAAAATACATTCGTTGAAAAGCAGCCTGATTTCAGTTGCAGTAAGCCAAAACTCTGCCCAAGATATATCCTGCAGAAGGTCGCAATTAAAGTGCCTAAGCCGAAGCTTGGAAGAACAGAGTTCTTCATTGTTCCGGAAACCCCAAGCGAAGCCCTTTATAAGCATCTCTTGTGGCAGTATAGCAATGCTTCAGGTCCAACAGAATGCGAATATAATGAAAAGCTCAAGCGTGTTGAGTCCAATTCAAGATTTGATGAATTCAATGTTCTCTACGACTACACACCAACACCAGTTACCATTGAATTCCTTGTCCATGACGATATCACCAAGAAGCTTAACAGATTCATTCCTCGCAGACCTTACAAGATAAAAACAAATTATCTTGCCGACCTTCTTGCTCTGGCTAAGGAAAAATCACGAACAAGCCTCGCAACAATAGCTAACTTGGGCCAATAACCTCTATCATGAGTTTCAATAAAGCAGGAAAACCGGAATTACCTGTATTTGACAATCCTGCAATAGGGGTCATCCAGACAGGTTTTACGATGCGCCGCGTGGTGACAGCCGCCGGTCGCTCTTTTCTTGCCGAAAAAAACCTACCGGTTCAGCCAGCAACTGACTACCGCTTCAGAAAATGCTATTCAGCCTATGACGTCCTGCTTTACAAGCTGGATTGGCATATTTTCTCCAAAAAGGAAAAGCCTCCGAAGCACAGATATGGCGAAGAATATATAAAATACGAAATACCTAAGAAATATTTTTCCCCATACCAGGCTCTCAGACAAAAGCTAATAGACCCGATAATAAACGCTGAACTGCCAAATGTCATATCATCAATAAAAGATTTGGAAGAGCAGACTCTTTTATTGGCGCTACCAAATTCAAAACAGCCTCAATACCCGAACAGAACCGTAATTGAAAACTCCGTCGCATATCCGGATGATAACTTTCAGTTCCGCTTCATGTTTTCAGACAAGAGGCAGACGGCTGAAGTATTAGAAGCCAGAGAATACAACATCAACAGCCAGATTGGTGTCTATTTTCAGAACAATGCTTTACAGGCCCCACCTAAACCTATTTTTACAAATGAATACAATTATGTATGCCTTCACGATTTCACCAACTTCAATATAGAATTCGAAGAAGGCTGGCGCCCGTTGCGTTTTGGTCAGCGAGACCTTACAGCAGTAATGACGCCGAACATAGAATGGGCAAAGGTTTATCCTCGCGAAAACTGCGATTTAAAGCCATTCAAACAGCAAATAGAGAATTTCGAACACAAAGGTCCCAATGAAACCTTCAAATACACTGAAGGCGAAGAATTCGGTCATTTCTACATCAAAGCCCAAAACAGCTTTTCTATCATGGAAAGACCTGAATATGCAGCCTCCCAGGCACTCTATTCTCTTGATTTACCAAGCCTCCTGAATGACCACAGGCCGTTAGGCTTTAATGCAACAGATTTGTCTTTGCATAATATCGATACCTACAAGGAAATGCCTGGTTCCTTCGGCGTAACAAAGCATTTTGCCTTAGCCAGCAAGGAATTTGAAATTATTGACGGAAGCGAAAAATACCAGCAGGATCTTGCTTATACACGCCAAATTCTTGGTCACGAAAAGCATCTTAAGACCTCAAAAAAATATAGGGCTCCACAACTTAGTCTTAAGTTGAGTCTCAACAAGCCTACATTCGCTATAAAACCAGAAAAACAGACTATCAGATACATCCGTATCATCTCAGCAAATCTGTGTTATTCTTATCCGAAGCATCTGGACATCTTCTATGCACCGGTAAGGTTTGACCATCAAAGTCCAAAGGTATTTGATAGCCGTATCAATAGCTCTGAATTGCAGATTCAGACCAAGTTCAAGCAGCGCAGAAGCCAGTTCCAGAACAAGTGCCCCAATCATAGTAAATACACAAGAAAACTTCTTCATAGAATTCTTTGTGCAGCAGCATTCAAGGCCTGTCGCAAATATCGTTACTCACTCAACACTTATTCTTTGCCAAAGATCGACAAGGCGCTCACTTACGCCTTCAATACCAATAGAATAATTGATTACAAAGCGCCAAAAACTGTCAGTTATTGGGAAAAACCAGGCATTCGCAGACTTGTATCCCCGCGTCTAGGCTTCACCGACATTGAGCTTTCTGACAAATTCAAGACTATAGCTATTCCTTATTCTGGAAAATTCGTCAGCGACAATCTGATGAAGCTCAGCAAGAGCCATCTGCGTGTTCTCAGAATAATAAAAGGCCGCATGACCAAGATAGACAGAACCTATCATTCTGCCTATATGGACGCCTTAAAGCGTGTTACCGCCATCAAGCATCCGCAGCAAATCATCAAGGGTGGAAACAGTCTTCACGCTCTGAAATTAAACGATGCTATCTATAACAATTTTGCCTACGGTCCGTCCAAGTTTACCTTGAAGTATAACCCCACAAGCTGCGATTACTGTGATAACTTGCCCAAGGAAGTAATCCCAGGCTTTGAGTTGCACTTAGATATATGTGGAATACCCGAAGGAATCATTCTCAGCCAAAAGGATATTGTCCCACCACCAGGCTGGAATAAACAAACCAAGGAATTCGACTGCCGAATGAGGCTTGGTCCGCATCCTTTCGGATTTCCAGAATTCTTCTTTGCTCCACCAGTGTTTATACAGCTTGCAACTCAGAGTGATTACGAAATCAGAAGCCTAACTGCAGAAAAGTCCTATCGTGAATATGATTTCATACTCACAAAGGATAAGCTTTACCTGCCAGAATTGAGCATGAAACAGCCTCGTCGCTTGCTGCACTCTGAGCTTACCGCCAAGAATTCGCCCAAGGAATTCTACATCGTCGACATTGAAGAACCGCCTCTGCAGCAGGATCAGCCAAAGCATATCAACAGTTTTGAACAAAGCTGGGTTGCTGAAGGGAAATGGAAATGCTCAACCTTCTTTGGCTTTGATATGCTTCACACCCTTCGCACCAGAAAGGTTAAAATCAAAACAAGAAAAATCAGGAATGATGCTATTGATATTGCAGAGGATTTTCTCAGCAATATTAAATATAAGGGAATGCCGAATGTAACCAGGTTCCTGCTTAAGAACCGTCGTTTTGAAGCCAAGTCAGGTCATGGCGCTATTGTCCAGCCAATACAGATGTATAATGGCAATACAGATTTTGCCAGCACTTGTGTAAATCTGCCAGACAAGACATATTTCACAAGCCGCGAAGGCTTCTCACCACTTAAGACAGAAAAGACCTGGACGCTTCCTCAGTATTTCCCGGACACATATCCGTCTGGAGAATTGCCACCAACTTATTCTGCACGTTTCAGAAATTTCAGGTTCCCATATGTTCCTGAAACAGTGGTTAAAAACAGCAGCAAAGAAGCTTTTGCTCAGCCAGATAACTACTTTGATAATTGCACATGTCATTTTGAAGAAGAATTTAGAGCATCTGTATTTGATTTTACTTCAGCAGAGATTAGTAGTGCTTATTGCACAAATTATGACGCTGATTTTGTCAATCAATATGCTGCCCAGAACGGCTTTGGCTTTGAAACCCAGCAGATTATGGACAGTTTAAGCAGATTCTATATTGAAATGCCACCAGACAAGCTCTTCCTGAGAAAGTCTGAGCTGCCAAAGAGTTACCAGCATCTTATTTCTCCACGCTTCTTCAAGGCAAGGGAATTGCATAGCTATAAATATATGCTACGCGACCAGAGTCGTGCGGCCTTCAAGTTCACTCAGATGCCAGAGCACATAAATGCCTCATATTCATTCTATGGTTTGAAAGACCAGAGCCCGTCAGAACTTGAAGCAGCCAATTATCACTGGATAATTATGCTGCGCCACGGTTCACACATCAACGGAGATTTTGGTTTTACATTCGAAGAAAATACTATTCAAACTGCTGGAATTACACCGGTAAACGAATTCAACTTAGCCAAAGAAACTCCTATAGAAGACAACTTAAAGGCTCAAAGATTCCTTGCTGACCCACAAAAGCCGGAATTTAAGCATACTACAGAATTCAACACTATTGAAAAACTAATTAAACAAAGCGACGAGCTTGTTAATGACTCCAAGAAGCCTGTAATTACTAGATTAGAACTTGATGCATTAAGAAATTCAAAACATTTCGATTATTTACCAATCACAGATCTAAGCTTCGCGGGTAATACAATAATAAAGCCAAGTCAGAAGATAATTGAGCCAAGGTCGAATATCATTTATAAAACTAAAGGAAACGTCAGCAACGCTGCTTTTGAACTGAAAGAACCGAAAGAAATGTTTAGTTATAAGGGAAAAGGTTATCTGAATACTGATTACAGACCACTGTATCTGCCAGACTTCATAGATATAGAAGAGAATGGCCTTCGGCATGAAGAACTGTCACTTCGTGACAATAATGAAGACTAGCCTTCGGCTAGAATGAAGACTTGCTTACGCAAGAATGAAGGACCTTCGGTCATGAAGGGCGCATTTCGGCGCATTCAATTTTAGCCGACGGCTTTCATTACTTTATTGCTATGCGTAAGTTATTCAAACATTTCGGCGCGTGGATTTTAATTTTCTACTGTTTTTTGCTTGGCCTGGAAGTTGATTTCTGAAACCATTGATGCGGCAGTTACGTCGTCTAAAATTACGGCGTAAAGCTTGCCTTCGTTCATGGCATTTATTGCTTCTCTAGCAGTCTTAAAGCCCATGGCCTTAATATTATCTCTAATAATGCCTTTACTGCTCTTGGTTCCCAAGCCTGTAACATAATTATTGCCAGTTGTGCCAATCTGGTAGCCAAAATATCTTTCGTCTGAAAGTGACTTAATAACGCTTTTGACATCTTCATCATTTTTGCAGTTGTCAAAATCGTGATTATTACCATCAACAATCATAACCTGTGAAGAAGAATAATAGTGTTCTGTAAAATTGCACTTCATCAGTCTATCTACAGTTACTGTGATACCGGCCATACCAAGGTCTGCCTTGCCAGCCACAACTTCGTCTATGATATTATCAAATTCAATATTACGGATAACAAGCTCTAAACCTTTGGCACTAGCATATGCCTGAGCAATTTCTATATCAATACCGTAAATTTTTCCGTCCTGGCCAAGAAATTCAAATGGCTCAAAAGGACAATTTGTTACTACAACCAGATTTTTATCAGTATTTTCAACAGGTCCATTTGCCAGATTATAACCAGTCAAAGACGGATAGTTTCTTTTATCCTGATAAATAGAGACAATGGCATCATAGGAACCATTGTTTTTAATTTCGGTGATAAACTTATTGATATCATCACGAAGAGCAGCATTACTCTTTGAAACAGCAAACGCATACTCTTCGTTAGTGAGCTTTACATTCAATATTTTGAGTTTTTCATCGCTGCTATTGCTTTCATCGCAGCCAACAAGTCCCAGAATGAAAAAGCAGAGAATGACTAATATTATAATATGTTTTTTCATCAATATTGCCTATTATTTGAATTGGTAAGTATTATACCCTTAAGCAAAGAGTTATGTCAATTTATG
>JAZUDR010000311.1:0-6448 GCA_045639725.1 Candidatus Avigastranaerophilus sp.
CTAGCACTACTGGGCTTAGAGAACCAAACCTGTGATGACCCGTATATGGCACTCAGAACAATAGCTTACGACGGAGCTTCATACAAGCAGCAGTTGACTGAATTGTTGTCTAAGTCAGATACTAAATTATCCGAAGGGCAAGCTCTTCTGCCCTATCCCGTTGTTACCATAGTTTTATACTTTGGTCACAAACGTTGGAGAAAACCCAAAAGTCTTCTGAAAACCCTGGAAGTTCCTCCAGAACTTAGACCTTACATTAATGATTACAGGATAAATCTATTTGAGATTTCGTTCTTGTCTGAAAAGCAGATTAATATGTTCAAGTCAGACTTCAAAATAGTTGCTGATTATTTTGTGAAAAGCCGCAAAAACAAAAACTATGCAGGAAGCCAAGACGCATTAAAGCATGTAAATGAAGTTCTTCAAATGATGAAGGCCATAACCGGTGACTCAAGATATGACCAGTTAAATGATTTTGTAAACAATCAGAAAGGAAAAACAATCACTATGTGCAAAGTATTAGACGAAATAGAAAAGAAAGGTGAACTAAAAATTCTTAATAGTCTTGTAAAAAAAGGCCTCTTAACATTAAAACAAGCGGCTGAAGAATTGGGCATGACTCCTAAGAAACTAGAAGTCGCACTCAATAAATTAGCCAAATCAACCCAGAAAAGTTAATCTTACAAAAAAACAAATTACATAATTGGTAATTCTACAAGCTCAGCCCAAACATTGTCACATTTTCTTTTGCTCTTTTTTATACAACCCCAGGCGATATGAAAAACAGGAAACCAATAACATTAGAGTAGCAAACCAGACAATATCTAACATAAAACTTGATGAAACAAAGGAGAATACAGATATGTGCCAGGCAATGCAGGAAATAATAGAAGACGCAAAAAATGACGTAAGAAAAGAATATATTGATGAAATCAACCAACAAAGAGCCGAAGCTAACGAAGCTAAAGCTGAGATAATCATTTTAAAAGAACGTATAGCTCAACTTGAAAAGGCCGTAAAAAATCAAGGACAATGATTGACTTGTAAATACCCACCATTCGCAAAGCAGAGAGTTGGTTGATGCAGTAGAAACACCTGAAAGCGTCAGCTAAACAATCCCCTCCTAGCAGCTATGCTGCGCCCTTCTAACGCCAGCGCCCTCCTCGGCCACAGGCCGCCCTCCAGCGTCGCGCCCCTAAAAAGTAAAGTATTCAATCACCGTATTAGAATCTTACTGTTGCTTGCCTGTCCAAACACCCATTTGAACGCGAAATCATTCATTAAAGAGTAAAACTTGCCGTCGTCCTTTTTCTGAACTAGAACTTCATCCATAGAAACACCTCGCATGATTAAAATATGAGGATCTTTCCCGTTCCTCCTATAGTAATCATTTGAAAACGGAAAGTTAGTTTTGTTGCTCATGAACTAAGCCGAATAAGTCGTAAGTAATATAATCACAGATATTATCTGTTGGTTTAAGTAATCTTAGACCAATTAGACCTTTCTCAATAAGAAGTTCACGTTCACCAGTCCACATGCTGTCATCGGGGTGAAGTTGCATATGCCAATATCTGTGGCTTATATACGTATTTGCTGCTACTTCAAGTTTTTGCCGACATCGGATTAGGAACAGGACTTATACAGAAAAAGTTGCCGACGACATATATTTTCCTACCGTTTTCTATTTCACAATATAACAACAAACATGCTATCATAAGTTAAGCATATCAAATTCCTAAGTCACAACAAAGGAAAGAATCAATATGAACAAAATAGAATTCTTTAATCAATTAGATAATATCACAGATAAAGCAACTAAAGAAAATCTGAAATCTTTTGTATTTGATATTGCTTCCTCATTGAAAGAAAATGGTCGGGAAAAATTTCTGCATAATCTACTCAAGTCAATTCAAGAAAACAAAATTTGCATAAAAATGAAAGATGAACATCAAAAACTAATCAAGAAAATAACATCATTAAAAAATGAACTAAGGAAAATAAGCGAAGGTGAATATTCTATAAACAGCGAATACGATGAGTATTATACACTATCATACTCATGCGACGATAACCCCGCAAATGAAATAAACTTCGAAGATACTAATAAAATATGCTCAAAAATAGAAAAAGGATTTAATCTTGTTCATGACTGCATCGACACGCATCTTTATGAAGAAGGTTATAAATTAGCTAAGGAATTATTCAACTTAGAAATAGAATGCAAAGGATATTATGAAGAAATTTACGGTTCCTCAACAATAACCATAAATGAATTAGACAGTCTTGGACTATGCGACAATGTGAATTCATTCCTACATGATTATGCCAAATTATTATTCTGTTATCCCATTGAAACAAATCAAAAAGTCATAGATTTATTTCAGTTATATAACCAGGACTGCTATTGGGCTAGTTCATTATTAAAAACCATAAAAGAACTGAATATTTCCACACAAAATATTCAAGATTTTTTAACGCCATGGATAGACTTTTTGGCTAACTATAAAGACAAAGATAAATATAGAGATTATGAAACCAATTCTGAGCACAAAGCCAAAATTTTGCTGAAAGAAGCAATAGAAATGCTTGGTTCTCAAGAGAATTTGCCTGAATTTGCAAAAAAATACTCCAGCAATCATCCAGAATTGTATGAACAATTGCTACAGAACAATCTCAACACAGACAAACCGGAACAATTTCTAAGATATGGACAGGAAGCTTTAAAGACAGTAAATTCAGGAACAGAATTATATTACAGAGTAATTATATTCACAGCCTATTATGCCTCAAAGTCCAAGCATCAAGATGAAGCAGAAAGTCTTTGGTTAGAAGCATTTAAAAACAGACCAAACCTAACCAATTATTTACGCCTTGTTTTTGAAACCCGCAATTACGAATCTTATCAAAAATTTGTTAACGATATAATTATTTCTCAGATAAATAATGAGTATACGTTTATTAACAAGGAATTATTCTGTTTACTATTCTTAGAAGGGAATTACAACCTAAAAGCTTATTTTAAAACAATCAATTCATCAAAAGAAATAGCAAATATTTCTGAAACACAGCAAGGAATACCACTTACTCTTTTATTCTTATTAAAAAGTAAGGAATTACCCTTAGCATGCCGTCATCTTTGCAAATTTATCGACCATTTCTCTTTTAAAGATTATTACACTGCCATTTACTTAGAAAATAATTCTATCAAACAATCAGACGATTTCCTTTGGGAGAAACTTAATATTCTGAAAGAAAAACATCCAATCACTGTAGAATTTCAAGAAATTCTGTTAAGTGTTGTAAAAAAAGAAATTGCAAGAATAACAGAAACAGTTACCTCACATAAGAATCGCAATTCATATTATGTTTGCGCAGCATATATTGCAGCCCTCGGAGAAGTATTAGAATCCAGAGGTGAAAAAGATGCAAAAATCAACCTTATCAACTTATACAAATACAACTACCGCTATTATACAGCACTACGAAGAAAATTAAATGCTTTTATCCCCTAATTAAAAAGTAAAATATTTTTATATACCAAGAACAAAAAAATGGACAATAACTACAAATTTTACGGGCATGAAGTTAATATAAAAGCCAAATCAGAGAATAATTCATTTCGAGGAACCCCTATAGAGCTATATGATATTCTTTCTGAAATTTGGTGTGAATACACATGTGCTCCACGTTTGCGCTCAAAATGGAACCCAGAAAACAAAACACTCGGTCAATGTTCAATAACTGCTTTTCTTGCTCAGGATTTATTCGGAGGGTAACTTTTGCAATTAACATTCCAGTAATAGTAATTCATAAAATGTAGTCTTGATTTGACAATTATGGTAAAATGGGATTTATCTTAATATCTTTGAACAACAAGGTGAGAAGGCAATGATAAATGTAATAATATGAGTAGACAGACGATGAATTTTGATGATTACTTTAAATATTTGGCAACTATGGAAACTCCTTTATTGCCTTCTAGTCTACCTAAGAGAAAAATTAATTTTTCAGTTTTAGTTAGATACGCAAAAGAACATAATATTAATATAGGTTCGTTGTCCCCAAACGAAAAAGAAGCCTTAATCAAAATTTCTTGTGCCGAAGCTAATGAAGCCAAAGCCAATGAAAAGAAAGCTAAAGCTGAAATAATCTTTTTAAAAGAACGTATAGCCCAACTTGAAAAAATCGTAAAAGATCAAGCCCAATAATCGATCACACACACCAACCAACCGCCACTCCCACCACCCAAAGCCTGCTCTTACAGCCCAAATGGCACTATTACACTCTTTTAAAATACTCATATATAAATAATGGGAAAGAATTTAGTATAGAAACCTCCCCACTTCTTTGTAGATATTTATTTATCTGATTTGCCAAAATCCTTTCCTGAGCAATATATTCCTTACTACCAGGAACAGCAAGTTCATCGCAACAAATATAATTCGCTTTTATGACATTTAAATCTATGATGGTTTTCCAATTCTGTTTTATTGTTTCAAAACTAGACTTATCATTAATAATTGGATTTTTGTAACCTTTGCCTATTCTGAGTGCTATGAAATCAAAATTTTTGTAATAAGATTCTTCAGAACATTTTTGCTTAAAGGAAATATTATCAAAAACTTTTGAAGTATATTTATAATAATCTTCGTCTGGTAAAGATTTTTTAAAATATCTTAAAGATTCAATCATAGGATAATTTATATACAGTTTTCCTTTGTCTGTTTCGTTTGAGAAATATTCCAGCATCTGCTTCAAAATATTGTTCTGTTCTTCAATAGCCATAGTATTGTATTTATTTATTCTTTGTAAATCATAATCAAAGAACAGATATATTTCAGAAAAGGAATCAGTATGTTCTATAGCTAGCAAAGAATCACTTATTTCAGGATTTTCCTTTTGCTCTAATTTCAGAATTTTTACAATATCTGCGCCACCATCAAAGGAATCATATTCCTTCATTTTATTAAATAAAGAAAAAATATTACTGCAGTATGAAACGATAATCTCATCTTCTATCCGGTTGCGAAAATAAATCTGTTGAATTGTCTTATAAATTCTTGGTTCCTGCTTTTTGCCCTCAAGAATAAATAAAATCATAATCCAAAAGTACCGCCTCGATATAGTTTTTCAAGATTATGACCTTCCCTCAGTTCTTTTTCTGTTGCATTATTGGCATTAATAATACTATCTCTGGTGCATATGTAATAGCAGTCTGGTCTGAGAATATCATTTGAAAAAAGCGTGGTGTTATGGGTAGTAAGCATAATCTGGGGCTTACACTTCTTTAATATTTTGACAAGATAATAAGCAAGTTCGAAATGGTAAAAAGCATCAAACTCATCTATGCATATGAAAGATGGCTGTTTTTCTGTATTCAGGTTTCTTAGCCAGTAAAAAACAAGAAGCAATGAACTCATACCAGTAGAACGAAGCATGTTAAAGTCCAGGCAGACGCCATTGTATTTAAAGTATAGCTTTTCCTGACCAGATTCGTTTTTATGTTCTAGTTCATCATGAAAACCAGCTTCTTTGAAAAATGCTTTTAAATCAGCAAAATGCCCCTCTTTTACAATTTCATCTATGATATTATTCTCTGAAATTTGGGAATAGCCTACAAAAGAGCGTTCTTCCAATGACCAGAACAACAACATTTTATTAACAAAGTTGAACATATCATTAAAGGCTTCATTTATAGCATTATGGTGCAAAATGCAATTATTTTTCAGCCATTTAAGAATAGAAAATTTTATCTCGTCCAGATTAAGCTTAACATTACCAGCACCAGCCAAATCTATAAACAAGTCATTTCCCCTGCTTTTATCATATTCAACTACTGTTTTATTATTTATAGAAAGCTTTTCTGCAACTATAAAGCTGTGAGTTTTTTTCTTATATTCATAAACTACTTCATTCTTATCGAATTGAAACTGGAATTTAAATTCAACAGGTTGATCCAACGAAAATGCATTCTGATAATTCAAGTATATTGTTCTGTTAGCAAAATTATCAGTAAGATTGGCTACAATATCAAAAATAGCCAACGCAATGCTGGATTTACCATTAGAGTTTTTACCATACACTATGGCTGTCTTAACAATACCATTTTCAACACATTCTGGATTGAATGTGTAATTACCAGATTTAGCAAAATCTATAGTAACAGCTTCACGAAAAGCCCTGAAATTTTTAACAGTTAGTGATTTAAGCATTTCTTATTTCCTATCAATGCTATTATCAAACATTAAAATGAAAAAGTCAATCTTTGCCGTAATTTTTTTACGGCATTTTCACGACTTGCAGTTTGGCATTTCCAATTCGCCACACAGTGTGTGACGAATTAAGTTGGTCACATTATCGTCATTTAATGCGAATACCCGATAAATTTCACTAATATTCAGGGTTTCACTACATTAGTGAAACAGTGAAACATTAATAAGTCGGTAAA
>JAZUDR010000312.1:0-7225 GCA_045639725.1 Candidatus Avigastranaerophilus sp.
TGGCTGTCAAGATATCCTATTGGCAGGTCTACTATCTTACCAAAGAGGTCTTCACGCATTTTCTTAACAATGCGCTGACTGAGACGGCCACTGCAAAGTCCCTGAATAAGCGAGGTAGCACTAACTATAAGGTTAGCAACAACCATCCAGATAATGTAAGTCAATAAGTTACCATCGCTTTTACCAGCAATAATGTCTATTGCTTTACTCTGAAGGCTTGGAGCGATGACACCGCTAATTGTTCCGAGAATTACTACTGTCATTATGGCAACAAGCAACTTCTGTTCTGTAGCGAAATATTGCCATACGCGTCTGAGAGTTCCCCAGGCATTTTCTGCATGCTGAACCTCTGCAAAACGGGAGCGTGGACCACCGCCACCACCGGGTCTCATATTAGGCATCTGTCGTTCTTTATTATCAGCCATTATTATCTTCTCCCATCTGAGAAGCATAGATATCTTTATAGGTATCACAACTCTTCATAAGTTCGTCATGGCTGCCACAGGCACAGATACCGCCATTTTCAAGAACAACAATCATATCTGCTCTTCTTACAGAAGCAACACGCTGAGCAACAATAATCTTTGTAGCGTTCGGTCTTGCTTCCTTGAGTGCGTCATAAAACAATGCTTCTGTTCTCAAGTCGAGAGCACTGGTTGAATCGTCAAAAATCAATATTTCTGCAGGCTTCAAGACTGCTCTTGCAATAGAAACTCTTTGTCGTTGGCCGCCAGAAAGGCTCATACCTCTTTCAGCAACAACACTATCGTATTTTTCCTGGATATTTTCGATAAATTCGGCTGCCTGAGCTATATTGGCTGCCTTTTCTATCTGGTCTGCACTAGCATCAGGCTTACCCCAGTTAATGTTATTGGCTATTGTATCACTGAACAACTCAGCCTTCTGCAGAACTATTGCGATTTTATCTCTTAATTCAGTGAGGTCGTAGTTTTTAACATTAATGCCGTCTACAAGAACTTCACCGGATGTAGTTTCATAAAATCTTGGAATCATATTGATAAGAGAACTTTTACCGGAGCCTGTAGTCCCCATTATTGCAACTGTTTTTCCTGGTTCTATCTTTAAGTTAATATTTTCCAATATCATACGTTCATCTTTGTTATACGCAAAGGAAACGTTCTTAAATTCTATAGAGCCGGTGTTTTCACTGCTATGAGCAACTTCAGCGGGTGAAGTAATTTCAGGTTCTGTATTTAAAATCTGGCTAACACGGCGCCATGAGGTCATACCTCTTGAAATAGTCTGGAAAATCATTACAACCATAAGCACCGAATGCAACAACTGAGTTGTATAAGTGATTGCAGCCATAATAGCACCTGGTGTAGCAGTTCCAGCAATAACAGCGCTATTGCCCTTCCAAAGCATAAAACCAACAACAAGGCACATAATGCCGTTACTTACAGGATGCAGAAATGCGAAAATTACCAATATTTTCAACTGTTTCTTAATAAGTTCGTCGTTGGCCTTTCCAAAACGGACTTTTTCATAAACCTCACGGATACAGGCTTTAATAATTCTGATACCCGCAACGTCTTCCTGAAGAATGCTATTTATATTATCAAGAGCATCCTGCATAGCAATAAACAATGGTTCAACCTTTGTCATACAAAAAGCCATGCATCCAACAATCAAAGGAACGGCACCGAGAGCCATCCAACCAAAATCTGTATTCAGGTTAAACAAGCAATATAAGCTTCCCAAAAACATAAGTGAAGTTCTTACCATGCCCCTTACAAACATAGAAATAAACTGTTCGACCTGTGATATATCATTGGTAATGCGTGTAATTAAGCGCCCTGTGCCAATCTTATCAATCTGCGGAAAAGCGAAAGACAATATTCTGCGGAAAGCATCCTTACGCATATTGTTACCAATATTCTGGCTACAGTAATTAACAAATACGTTATTCAAGGAACCGCAAAGACCGCCAACAAGAGCGATACCGACCATTGAAAAACCAAGCTTCAAAATCAATTCGAAGCTGCCATTCCCCCCGCTGGCCATTCCAAGAACGCCTTCATCGACGATTCGGCTCATGAAATTTGGCTGCAGCAAATCCATGGTTACTTCTAGCAGCATAAACAATGCGCCAGCAACAGCAAAAGGAATGTATTTTTTAATATATGCAAACATTATTTTGAATCGTTGTTATGTTCCTGTTGTAACGAAAAAAACTTTGAAGCACCAATATGGAGCATCTGCGGATCGACTCCCTTAAGGCTATCTTCCTGGCTAATTTCCACTAAGACCTCGTTCTGTTCAGAAACAAGCTTAGGATTAGAATACATAACAGACAGCATTGTTATAACATCGTCCCAAGGCATGTCTTCAGTGCATGTAAGCAGTGCCTTAAAGCCGAGAGTTTTAACTTCATCCTTCTGACCTTTGTAGGAATCGGCAGCAACGATTTCAGATGAATAATACGGGTAAGCTGTTGTCAGCTTTGTAATTATTTCCATAGGAATCTGAATTAGTCTTACAGGAGCTTTTGAAGCCAATCTTGTAATACCATCGGCTGGAACAGCTCCTACGTAGTATACTGCGTCAACATAGCCGTCAAGAAGGCTTTCAGTAGATTTAGTAAAGCGTTCATATACTATTTCGTAGTCAGTTTCAGCCTTTAGACCAGCAGCTTCAAGAATCTGGATAGCACCAGCCGCACTACCACTATCTTTTTCGCCAACAGCAATCTTTTTACCGCGAAGGTCTGATAGTGATTTTATACTTGAATCAGCCCGGACAACAATCTGTATTTTTTCTGCATACAGAGCAGCCAGAACTCTCAGTCCCTTGAAGGGTTTACCGGCATAAGTATCAGAACCATTATAAGCCATCCAGGCAACATCACTCTGCATCAAAGCCAAGTCAATCCGCTTCTGGCGCAGATATTCAACATTAGCCATAGAACCTGCTGTAGGTTCTGCTATGGTAGCCATTTTCTTGAGTTTCTTTCCAAATAGTCTGGAAAGGGCATTTCCAAGCGGGTAATAAGTGCCATTAATGCTTGCAGTACCCATAGAATAGAACTTTTTGATAAGCTTTGCTTCGTATCTGACAGGTTCCTGAGCCAATACAACAGAAGAGATACCGACAACAAGCAGCAAAGTCAGTATTATTCGATAGAATTTATTCATTATTTTGCTCCTTGTCATCACCATGGCCATAGATTGTTGTTACATTGCCTTTTTTGTTGCTTTCTGCCAATGCTTCATTGCTTCTATTCAAAAGTCCCTGATAATCATCAGCGCCATGACCGAATTGGCAAAGACCAGCACTCAGAGTTATATTGAAGCTCTTCTTGTTTCGCTTAATACTAGATTCTGCAGCAATCTTACGGAAACGGTCAGCAAACATTCTTGCCTGTTCTTCAGTTGTATGGGCAAGAATTGCACAAAGCTTATTCGTATCATATTCTGCAGGAATATCTGTAGCTCTTACAGTCTTCTTAAGTAATCTGCCCATATCATACAATGCAGCCTCACAAGAATTCTTGCCATTTTTGCTGTTAAGTTCAGAAAAACCGTCAATAGAAAACATAACAACGCTAAGCGGGAAACCAAAGCGCTTAGAACGCTTGATTTCATCATCAAGACGAATTTCAAGGAAGCGTCTAACATAAAGACTAGTCTGTTCATTAATAACAGAAAGATTATGCAATCTGGCGTTATCGATAGACATAGCCATCTGAGTTGCAATGGCCTTTAACAGATTAAGGTCTTCATCAGTAAATGGCTGGCTATTAGAACGGTCAGCCAGGTTAACAACACCTATTACTTTTCCCTGAACGCTCAAAGGCACAGCAACAAGGGTCTTGGTAGACTTTTCTGAGTCTTTATCATAATCTTTAAAGCGATCATCTGTAGAACAATCCATGCAAAGAATCGGTTCACCGGTAGCAGCAACCTGACCAGCAATACCTTCGCCAATCTTAAGCTCAAAGCGACCCTTTGGTTCTTCAGCTATTTCTTCAGTATTGTTTTCTAAATTTGCTGCGTCGTCACCGAAATCTTCCTCATCATCTGCTTCAACATCTGGTTGTGCAACCTTGAAGCTTTCTACCACCAAAGCCGTATGTTCTTCATTAAGAAGCATTATAGAGCCGCGCTTTGCCTTGAATATTTCAACAATGTGTTCCAGACACAAATCTAAGGCCATTTTGCTATTTGCAGAAGCGCTAATGTAATGAGTAACCTTGTATAATGCATTGACCTCAGTAATTCTTCTGGTAATGCTCTGGCTCATGCTATTGAAGGACTTAGCAAGAAAACCAATTTCATCGTCACGTTCAATATTAACAGAAACATCCTTAGCGCCGTCACTTAATTCTGTTGCTTTGTCAGCAATGATAGTAACCGGTGCAGTGATTGACCAGCTAAGATAAATAGCAAGAATGAAAGATGCCAACCCCAGCATACATACGAAATTCAATGTATTGTTGCCAAGCTTTCTTGCTATGGCATAAACTTCGCCAGCATTCTGAAATACGAAAATCCTAAGATTGTAATGCAAGATTGGCAGAGAAATAGCAATCTGTGGTGAAATACCTTCTGCATAAGTTTCTGGAAACAAATCATAAGCGCCACAGGGTCTGCTCATCAAATCAGCAATGACGTCCTTCGGAAAATTCGGCTGTTCAAGAATATCTTCACCACTTTCAGTAACAAGAAAATATCTGAAATTGGTTCCAAAGGTTATACCTTCCAATGATTTTCTAAGTTGCAAGAAAGAAACTGTTGCAATGATAGCATCAGATTCTGCTTCTTCAGAAAGCTTAACCTTAATCAGAAAAGCTTCCGGAGCAAACATGAAAGACTGACTGGACTTCGCAAGAAGCTTTTCACTAATGGTCATCTGGGTATAAGAATCTGTTTCGCGCTTAGAATGGGCCTTTAAATTGCCCAAGGCATCAACGTGTATAATTCTTTCTATGCTTTCGTAGGCCTGGTCCATATGGCGCATCGCTTCTACTGCTTCTTCATCAGATTTCTTAAAGCGTTCGTCACTAGCCAGATACTTTATTAAATTATCATAGCCAGTTACATACTGGTCTACTTCATACTTAACCTGTTGAAAAGCCTGAATGCTGCCTTCAATGAGAATATCTCTCGATACATCACCCAAAGCATCAAAAGCATACAAACCAAAGCAAATCAATGGCAGTATTGACAATATGAAAATACCAAGCCATGCCCTAAGCTTTATGCTCTTAAAAAAGTTAACCTTCTTTGAAGTTGCTGTCATTAATTTAAGTCCAATCTAGTCATTTGTAATGTACATAATACCATAATTCAAATAATAGTTATAGATAAACTTACTATATGACTACAATTATTATCCATATTAGTAACTCAAAAGCTTTATTCAAACAATCCGGTAGACATTGAGAAGCTCGGATTTTCCTTTTAACGAGACTTTGCCATATTCTTCGGCTTTAACACTATCGCCAACGAGCTTTAATACCGGTTCAGAAATCATTCGGCGTTCAGATGGCTGATTTTCTGCCAACGTTGCGATGCGTGCTGCAACATTAACTGGATCACCAATTACAGTAAAATCGCGTTTTTCCCCTACTCCGAGGAATCCAGATATTACCTGACCGTAATTTACACCTACAGCAACCGGATAATAGAGCCTGTTAGAGGTTTCTATGGCATGAGCAACATCACAAACTGTCTTTGCAATTTCTTCTGTTTTTTTATTATGAACCTGGAACGCGATCAGCAGTTTTTCGCCCATTATTTTATCAATATCTCCACCGGCACTTAGCACAATTTCAGCTATAGTGACTATTTGAGAACGCAATCTTACAAACAGCTCAACAGAATCTGTGTTTTTCAATATTTTATTAAATCCAGGCACAGTTACATAAATCAAGAAAGCGTCTATTCTCTTGCTTGATGCGTCTATCTGTCCAGAACTTACATTCAAAGCAGTCTTAGAAACCATACGGTTCATCAGTTGCTTTTCTTCCAAGCCTTTCATCATTTTGTCGAAAGAATTACAAAGAGTGCCAAGTTCGTCTTTTCTGTTTAGATTTGTTCTAAAGCTGTAATCGCCACGAGCAGCAAACTTAGCACCGCCAATCAAAGCCTTGATAGGTGACAGCAGGTCAGAAATAATGCATTGAGCAATAAATACAATCAAAATAATAGAAAGAATAATAATGCAAATAATCTTATGAATGCTATTTTCTATATCTTTCCAGACCGGCTTATCGGAGGTAAAAGCAGCAAATACAGTATCTCCGATTTTATTTCCAGGTCTTGCTACCAAATAATGTTCGCCATTAAGGTCTATAGTTTTTGAAACAGGCAGCTTAGCAGAATAAACCCACGATTCAACAAGTATAAGCTCTTTTAAAGCCTGAAAATTTTCTTTGATACGGTAGTAATTGTCCCTGCCAACCTTAATATAAGGGCACGTATGAATATATTTTTCGCCACCTATACTTCCAGAGGCAATATGGTCGTTGATGTTTGCAATAGAATCATTTTTATAATCACATAAACCAGACAATTTATCTGTATCAAAATAAACCATAGCCAGCACGATATAATCCGGATTATCCATGTTTGGATATGGTATCAGCATAAAACCTATCGTCGTATAGGCAACACTCATCAGAATCGGTTGATTTGGGAAATTAACAAATCGTGCTCTTGCATCATTTCCAAAATTAGAAACAAGAACAGATGACATCTTGTCCACAACCATTTCCCTCTTAAGAACTTCCTTTGAATTAGAATCCCCGTTTTTACCCCAAAAAACAGCTTTAAAAACATCGACAAATATTTTACCAAAATCACTTAAATCGTTCGAATCCTGCATTATATCGTCATTTGGGGTTACAGAAACAGCCCAGTTATTCTTGGAAGCAAATAAAACCTGATTATAAGTAAAACGCGGGTGCAAGCCGTCGAATTTACCTTTACCACTACCACATAAATTATTTTTTAAATATTTTTTTAGTTCTTTTTTTGCATTATTTTTTTTGTCAGTAGAATCAGCACTTTCAACAAATTTAACAAGCTGTATCAGTTCATCTGATTTTGCTCTTTCCGCGGTATAATTCCAGCAAAGAGGTTGAAAATAATAATCCAGATTTTCCAATGTATCCATGTCTTTCTGCAATTCAGACCTTTTTTCAGCCTTTTTAACAGCATAGTCTTCGTTAACATACAGATAAGAAACAAAGCAAACTGTC
>JAZUDR010000313.1:0-4319 GCA_045639725.1 Candidatus Avigastranaerophilus sp.
TCTTTACTTCTGATAATTTCACCCTTCTTCAGTCTAGCAAAATACCCTTTTACCTTAGAAGTCGGAAGCTTGCTCTGATTATCAATGGTTATTTCACCGTAATGCCCTGGTTCTACTGAGAGAATAAGTTCCCCACCCTGAGTAAAACTCTGATTAGGAACATAAATAGTAGATGCCGGATAACCGTTCGAACGCAAATCCTTGGTAAGAATTCTGCTAAGGTCATTCAGTTCGGCCATAGTTACTTCTCTATTTTCATAAGAAGCCAGAACACTACTGTAATCTTTGATTTTTATTTCATCTGAAGTCAGTTTTATATTGCCAATAGCAAACTTTGGATTCTGTTCAGTATCATAGTTTGGGGTTTCCTGCTGCTGAATTTCTGCCTGATTTTCTGTCTGGCTTTCTTTTTCTACTTCACTGGCATTAATACCAGGTGTTTCAAGAGAAGCAGCGGCTTTCAATTCTGCTGGCGCGTAACTAAGAAGCGTGATTAGCAAACCTAACATTAAGAATGATTTATTTTTTAACATAAAAACTATTCTCTTTCTGAATCGATACTCTACTATTTAACTACTTTTTAGGGTCTGTGTCTTGTTTTTTCTTTTCTATTATTTTGACCGGCCTGACGTTATAGACTTGAAATAAAGTCTCAAGTTCTAGAAAAACGGTATTGTTTTTTTCAGGCTTTAAAAATGTTTGGAAAATCGCGCTTTGCGTATAAAATTCTGTCTATATAGATTTTATTTTTATCGGTTCGATAGAAAACAGTGTAATTCTTTATAGACAAGTATCGGTAGCCACTATCAAGATTGTGACTGAAAATAAGTTTTTTGCCAGATTCAGCAAAGCTTTCCAAGATATCAATAGTTTTGAATATGGCCTTGATTGTGTTATAAGCGGCTTGAGGACTTTGTAATTCCTGAGTAATGTATGTGTCTATATCGTCTAGGTCTTGTAATGCTGTTTTAGAATAAATAATCTTATTTTTCATTGTGCTTCCTGGCAAAATAAGCTTTAACTTCTGATTCAGATAGCCAGCCTTCTTCTTCGCCTGATTTTCTGCCTTTATTCAGTTCGCACATTAATTTTAATTCTTCTACTAATTTGTCGTATTCATTAGCTTTTGTCTGTTGTATTTCTGCTTCTTTGATATCCAATATAGCAAAGCAGCCTCTGCCGTTTTTGGTCAAATATACTGGTGAGCCTGTTTCTACATCATTCAATACTGTTGGATAATTTCTCAAATCAGAAATAGGTCTAATGTTTGGCATAAATTTCTCCTTGCTATAAAGTATAATTGATTTGCAATAGTGTAGCAATATATGTGTGTTAAAATTACGAAGGAGGTTACGAATAATTGATTGAATGTTGTATTATAGCTCTTTGGTTTTTGTAAGTATGATAGAGAAAATTGGTAATAAAAAAGCCTCGTTCGTATGAACGAGGCTTTCGGTGCCGGAAGTCGGGGTCGAACCGACACGCCTTTAAGGGGCGCGGGATTTTGAGTCCCGTGCGTCTGCCAATTCCGCCATTCCGGCGCGGTGGTTAGAATATATCATAACTTACTTTTAAAAGCAAATATTTTTTGCAATTATAAAAGCATTTTTTATGGTTAATCCCAACCGAAGAATTTTATTGTGTCATTGGTTAACTCTACGATAGTTTCACCTGTTCTGTCGGCTATGTCCATAACAGCCTTTCCGGCAGTGTTTGCAGCGTTTTCCATACCTTTACCGAGTTCGCTTACTGTTTCCTTAAAATCGAAGTTGCCATCACGAACTTTTGCAGCAAGATTAACGGTACCTCTTATAGCTGCTGTTCCAATGTCTGTGGCTGCTGCTGTAGCTATATAAGTGGTATCTGCTACTCCTCGGATAACGATACTATTTTTATAGGCTTTGTTAGACTCATCGCTAATTATTTGCAGGCCTGCAACTCCCATCTTAAATACACATTTTGTTGCGCCAGCAACAAGCCCTGTACTGCCATCCTTTTGGGCAAACATATTATCTAGGCTCTTTCTAGCATCTGAATATGCTTTGTCGGTAAACGCATAATCGTAAAAATCATCACCGAATTTCGATGGATCTTCTATTACTTCAACAACCATTGATGCTGCATCAGCAATGTTTTTGATGTTTTCTCCATAGGTGCCGTTTTCTATTCTTTTACCTATTTCATCTGTATTTCCGGTGAAAATAGTTGATGCACTGTCTATTGCCAGATTAGCTGCGTTCTTGATATTTCCTGTTGGTGAGCATATTCCAGAGGCATCAGTTCCTCTAAGGAAGAATTGGTTTGCTGCGTCTAGGGCAACAAGTGGAATATTGTTTTCTGTTAAATTTCCGACTAGTGTGTTTACTGCATAAGATTTTCCTAATGCATAAGGTAGACTATCGCCGTCTTCCATATTTCCGTATGCGTCACCTAATATGCCTAAGGTGCCTAATGTGCTTCCGGCGAATTTACCGACCTTACCTACACCAGATATGACCTTACCTGCTATTCTATCTTTTGTGGCAACTTTGATTGTGTCCATATAATCACTGGCTATATTGTTCCACAATTTGTCTTGAAAAGGTTTTATATAATTTTTGTAGCCTTCGCCTCCGAGATTAATTAAATTTCCTGCTAAGCCGGCATCGTCGCCAGCAGACCAATCTAATAAATCTCCTATTTTTTCGGTAATAGAATCTATTTTTTCGCCAGTAGTATTACAAAAATCATCAAATTTTTTATAGTTTTTGTTTCCATACAACTGTTTTATTTCTTCAAAATCCTTTTTGATTTGTAATAACTTGCGCTGCTCTTCCGGAGTCAGAGATTTGGGGTCTTTGAAGAGAATATTGTTTACTTCTGCCTTTTTACCTTTGTTTTCATTGGTATCATAATCTTCCTTCTCTTCGTCTTCTTTTTTCTTCTTGGGGAGGTCGGCGGTATTAGCTGATTCGCCTGTGCTTTCAGGAAGAGTTCCGGTTCCAGGAAGAGTCCCGGCGCTAGTGGTTGCACCAGCAGCGGCACTTGCACCTGTGCCAGCGGCAGCACCAGCAGCACCAGCACCGGCAGCGGCGGCAGCACCTGCGGCTCCAGCAGCGGCAGCGGCTCCTGCGGCAGCACTAGCAGCAGCGGCAGCACCTGCTCCTGCGGCACCTGCAACGGCACCAGCAGCGCCACCAAAGCTTGAACCACAGATATTTTCCATCGGAGGTCTGGCTCCGTATTTCATCATATTGCTAACTGTTTTCATCTGTGAAGCGCTTAATTTTGTGGCTTTAAGGCTTTCACGAAGGGCGTTCAGTTCTTCTTCCTTGTGAGCTTTTTCCTGAGGTGTCCTAGCGTTTCTTACACTTGCTTCAGCTTGTTTTATCTGTGCTTCAAGTCTTGGTATTTCTTTTTCTATATCTCTAAGAGCTTTGTTCATCTGCGATTGATAATCGCAATTTGCCATTGGTATGACACATAGAACAAATAATGCCAATGCTGTGGCAACAGGAACCATTGGTGTTTTGAACAATGATATTATATAGGCTATGGCCCCGATACCGGCTACTATGTAGCCTATATCATAGAAGATTTCTGCCTGTTTGGTAACAAACCAGCAGGCGGCAAAGGCAGCCAAAGAACCCCAGGAAACGCCCAATAACAACATTCTGGCTGCTTTGGGGTTGATTGGTCTATTTTTGGCAAAAGAGTTAAGACTGGCTAGCAATATGCTTTTGGGGTCAGCCTGTATCTTCATGCACAGGAAAAACATAACCAGCCCTATCATGCTGTTATATTTATCCAGATTTACAGTCATGAAGTTGAACAATACAAATGCAATACCGATGCCTGTTACGAATGAACAGATGTTCGACAGTTTATTCCCTTCAAAATCAGGCTTTAATTGGATATAAGGTTTTTTGTCGGTAGTTCCCATTAAAATGGAAATAATCAGGCCACCGATGATTGATTTGCCCAATACGCCACCCAGCACTGATGTTAAATTGCCATAAATGCCTGCTTTGGCATAGGTGAAGAAGCAGAAAAGGTTTAAAAGAAACGGAACTCCTTTTTTGCTGTAATCTTCCACAAGAAGATTGGTGAAAAACCAGCCTAAGGCCAAAATTACAACAGTGATAATGACTTTCTTGATAAATAAGGCTTTCAGGCCTTTAAAGAGATTTTTGAATATCAGCAGACTGATGTCAATTGGGCCCATTCCGTCGAATGGGTTGCCCGGTATGGCAGAGCCTTTTCCGAAAAATACGTATTTAAGCTTTTGCATGAAGCCGACAGGCTGAGTTTGAAGCTGGTTTGTGTTTGTATTGTTCTGG
>JAZUDR010000314.1:0-8249 GCA_045639725.1 Candidatus Avigastranaerophilus sp.
TCTGTAGTTTACCTGCGTTTGTTGGCTGTATACGAAAGTGCTCAGGAGAAATCCCCCCTACCCCCCTTTACGAAAGGGGTCTTAGGAATAGCCGAGAGCTGTCTTAGCGGCCGAGGATGTCGGAGATTTGCTGGCGGAAGAGCTTGGCGCCTCCGTTTGCCGGGTGACGGACCTTTTTATATGGAAGGTTCATTTCTTCCATCTGAAGGCCGGCTTTTTCGCCAACAGCAATGATAGTAGCCGGCTGAACCATATCAATTACAGCTTTTAGGATTTTGCGGCCGGCAGCCAGTTCCGGGTCCTTAGGAGTGCGGTTTGAAAGCATTCCCTTTGCCGGATCATACGGATGCCATGGCAGAGAATTCCAGATAACAAAGCTGTATGGATTCAGACCAGAAGCAAGAAGATGCTCCCACACAATTGTTGCAGTAGGTTCATTGAAGCCCTCTGGACGTATTTCTTCCTTACTGGTGCGGCTAGGCATCAAGCTAGTAAACACATGCTCCGGCTTAATGCCCTTCTTAACCATTTTTCCAAGAAGAATGCGTTCAGAGGTCATGGCGATACCGCTGAAATGACCTCCCTGATAGCCCATAGCTTCGCCAACCAGCAAAATATGGGCTTTCCCTAAGCGTTCTTCAAGATAGGCCTGAAGCTGATGCTGACGAATTTCATAAGAGTTGCTGAAATCGTCATTTTCAGGGTCGTTTTCCCACCAGGGGTTAAACAATGGTCCATACTTGGGCTTGTTGCGCAAAAGATCTAATAAACCGTCTGTAGTAAGCATGATTAGTCAGCCTGAGCGTAGCCTTCCACGTCTTTCTTTGTGAACTTGATAATGAAGCCATCCTTAGTAAGAGCATTGATAGCTGCTTTCAGCTTCTTATCATTAAGCTTGGTTTCCTTCTTGAGTTCATCATAGGTCTTGAAGGCATCTCTGCCAAGAGCGGAGTGAACAGCCTGAATATCCTTGCTGCTCTTCATGGTCTTCAGAAGCTTTTCATGAAGCTTTCTGCCTTCTTCAAGAGTTACAGTCTGCGGAACACCCTTGCGAACCCATTTTACAGAAGAGATTTCCGGCATTCTGGAATTCCAAAGTGTATCAAATTCAGCCTTAAAGCTGTCTACAATCTTCTGATGATGCTGGAAGTCGCCATTAAACATCATAATGTTTTCGAAGTTCATGTTTTCTGCAGAACCTGACCAGTTGTAGCTACCAACAACGATTTCCTTGTTATTGATGCTGACATTCTTGTGGTGCAGGAACAGGCTCATGTAGCTTACGAGGCAAACCTTGTCTGTCTGTGGGTCGTAGGCATAGGCATTTCTTCTGAAGCGGAAACGGGCTTCGATATTCTTCAGATTGCGCTTTTTTGCTTCCTTGATGAGCCATGGAGCAAGCTTTCCCTGAGTTTTGTCATCGTCATCAAGCTGAGCGTGGTCAAAGAGAAGTCTGAATTTTGCCTTGGGATGTCTTGCAGCACTGCGGAGAATAGCTTCAGCAAGCTCTCTACGTGTAAAACTGAACATAGAAAGGTCTAATCCACCATCGTCTTTTACTCTGCCGATGAGGTTAATAAGTTCGTTATCAATGCGGGTAAGCTCTGTTTCGCTAACTGGTTCAGAGTTGAATACAAGCTTTACATAGCCGGGAACATAGCTGGTTTCGATAAAGCGTTCCGGTATCCATTTACCGAAAACTGGGCTTGAATATTCGTTCCAGAGGCGGGCAAATTCTTCGGCAAACTGTCTGGCCACAACTGGCTGATCTTCAAAGAACACACGGTTTTCGCCGTAAATCTGGTCTGAGGTGGTAGACATATTAGCACTGCCATTGAAGCAGCTTGTTGGAACAACCTGACCAGGCTTATAGAAAATACCGAACTTTTCATGCATGGTTCCGTAAATCTTCTTACCGTCATCAAGAGTCTGTTCGCGGCCAACACGCTTCATAGCTTCCTGAGTTGTGGCAGCAAGAACGAAGTCATATGGCTTACCTTCTTTTTCTGCTCTTTCAGCGCCTTTTTTAATTACGCCAGCAATCTGTTCGCGGCTTTCTTTGGTCCAATCAGGAACACCGTCAAGAAGGAGTTTAATATGAACGCCCTTGTCTATTGCAGCATTAACCATGGCATCAAGGCACTTGAAATCGCTCATGGAATACATGGCAACCTTAGCAGTACTGCCTGGTTCAAGGGAATCAAACTTGTGTATGATTGAGTTTGAAAGAGTAGCTTTTCTTTCGCTTTTATCGCTGAAAATAAGCTTTCTAGAGTTGTTAACCTTCGCAAAACCGCCCTTTGGACCATAATAAATGTTAATATCGTCAGCAAAAGCCGGGGTCAGACAACCAGTAACAGCAAGAGCACACAATACACGAGCCAGTTTATTCATATTCTTCTCCAATCATTTATTTGTCTTTATAATGCGAACCACATTGAACTATATACACAGAATTCTTATCAATTCTATAAACAATTCTGTTAGAAGCATCAATACGTCTACTCCAATACCCACTATTGTTAAATTTCAAAGGTTCTGGTTTACCAATACCATTATAACCATTTCTTTGAATATCTTTTATCAAATCATTTATTCGTCTTAAAATTTTTTTATCTGATAATTGCCAATATAAGTATTGTTCCCACGCTTCTTCATCCCAAACAATCTTCATGAATAATCCTCTATTATTTCATGAACAGAACCGCCACCTGCTTCTATTCTATTAATAGCAGCATTTATTCGCTTTTGATTTTCAATGCTATAAAATGGATCTTCTTTTTCCGTTGCTATTTCAAAAGGAATTCTTTTTTCTCTAAGAACAGCTTTAATAAAAAGATTTATCGCAACAGAAGTATTCATACCAACTTCTTCACAAAAATTATCAAACTGCTTTTTAATATCACTATCAATTCGAACACTTAAGCTTGCTTGTGACATTTCAACCTCCAAAAAAATGTGCCTTATTTATACATTTTAAGTAAAACAAGGCACATTGTCTAGTCAAAGTATTACTTTATTTGTTTTTTAACAAGCTTTTTCTTATGAGGTCGACGGGGATGACGGTAGCAGCGAGGATAATGACTACGCCCCAGCCGTTGAGCGCAAACGGAACACAGCTAAACATCTTCCCTATCCATTCAAAAGTCGGACCAACAAGAGAAATGTTAACTAATATTGCCTGAATAGCAACAATAGAAAGGAATACCCAGATAAAGCCTGGATTCAAGCTTAACCCCTTGAAAATGCCGAAGCCTTCGTCTCTGACGTTGAAACCGTTGAAGAGGGCTGCCCAAATGAACATTACAAAATAAGCAGTATACAGCTTTTCAACATCGCCACCAAACAGGTTCAGGAAATAGTCAGCCTTCAGGAATACAAAGCTGAGAGCTACTATCCAAAGGCCGAGAATGACGATATTAACAAGCATTTTCCTGCTAACAATGCTTTCATTACGTCTTCTTGGTTTGGCCAGCATGTATTTTTCAAGAGCAGGTTCATTGCCAAGCATAATTGCGCCAAGACTGTCCATTACAAGGTTTACAAAGAGAAGATGTGTAACCTTCAATGGTTCATCTAAGCCAAAGAACGGTGCAACAGCACTGACAATAACAGCCGCAACATTTATTACAAGCTGGAATTCGCAGAATTTAAGAATATTGTTGTAAATGGTTCTGCCATAAAGAATAGCGTCTTTAATGGATTTGAAGTTATCGTCGAGAATAACGATTTCGCCAGCTTCCTTAGCAGCTTCAGTGCCGCTTCCCATGGCAAAGCCAACGTCTGCACGCTTGAGAGCAGGAGAGTCGTTAACACCGTCGCCTGTCATGCCAACAACAAGGTTCAATTCCTGGCAAAGCTTGACCATTCTTGATTTATCTGTCGGTAAAGCGCGGGCAATAACTCTGATATCAGGAATAATTGCCTTAACTTCTTCGTCTGACATAGCATTCAGTTCAGCAGAGGTGATCGCACGGTCGGTTTCAGATTTCAGCAAACCAGCGTCAGTAGCGATTGCCTTAGCGGTTTCAAGTCTGTCGCCAGTAATCATTACAACCTGAATACCTGCCTTAAGAACTTCCTGGATTGCTTCAGCAGCTTCTTTTCTAACATCGTCCCTGATTCCTACTAAGCCAACCAGAACAACGTCGTCGTTAATCTTGCTTTCAACCATTGGCTTTTTTGAATAACCAAAGGAAAGAACGCGCATAGACTTAGAAGCAAGTTCATCAATCTTTGCGTTCAGCTTAGCCACATCAAGGTCCTGTTCCTGACCATTTTCATCGATGTATTTCTTGGCACAGGCCAGAAGTCTTTCTGGAGCACCCTTATAGAAAACCTTGCCTTCTCCGCCTAAGAAAGCCTGACTGAATTTGTTTGCGGAGTTAAAAGGCTGTGAATCAGTGATTTCATACTGCTTAATTGCTTCAAGACTGTCATAGACATTCTTGCCAACGAATTTAAGCAAAGCCTGATCAGTAGCGTTACCACCGATAACATTACCGTCCTTGTCAAACAGGGACTGGGTGTTTCTGGCGATTGTCAGGTCCATATTACCCTTAAGAGCGCTGCATTTTGCGTATTCTTCAAGGCTTAAGGATTTGCCTGAACCAACGATAAATTCAACTACTTCAAGCTTACCCTTGGTAATTGTGCCAGTCTTATCACTGAATAGAATGTTGAGAGAACCAGCGGTTTCGATACCTTCGTCTTTTCTTACAAGAACGTTATGGTCAAGCATCTTGCCGGTATTCTGCATAAGAACAAGTGAAATCATCAGTGGCAGACCTTCTGGAACTGCACATACAATAATAACAATAGCAAGAGAAACAGCACTGACAAGTTGCTGAAGTATTCCCTTCCAACCAAGGCTCAACCAGGCAGCAGCACCGTGAGTAGTGCCATCGCCATTATAAATATTGAAGGCCATGTAACAAACGATAATTACAAGTGCGCCCCAGTAACCGAATGTAGAAATCTGGTCTGCAAGCTTGCCAAGCTTAACCTTCAGTGGGGAATCAGGAGTTTCGCCCTGCATTTCCTGGGCCATCTTGCCCATCATGCTCTTCAAGCCGACCTTCTGAACATCAAGAACGCCGTCACCGTCAAACAGAACAGCGCCTCTGAAAAGTGAGTGCTTGTCTACGAAGGTATCGCCAGTAATATCGTCAGCAATAGTCATGGCTTCTGAAGCTGCAGTTTTTTCGCATTCTTCTGCTTCACCATTCAATGCGGAATTATCAACCTTCATTGAGCCGTCAACTAGAACACCGTCTGCCGGAACCTTGTCGCCAGCCTGCAGATAAACCTTGTCGCCAACAACTACATCATCAAAATCAATAACAGTGATAAGGCCATTTCTATAAACCTTGCACTTGTCTTTTTCTGTGGATTCCTTAAGTTCTCTGTATTTGGTATCGCTGGCAACGCCGGTCTTAGCTGAAACAACAGCTACAATGAGAACAGCCACAAAGGTTCCAACTGGTTCATACCATTCAGCAAGCTTAAAAATGCTGAGAACAGTCATGACACCAGCAATAATCAGCAGAATCCTAATCATAGGGTCGCTAAAAGTTTCACAGAATTCAGCCCAGAAGGTTGTCGGTTCTGAATCCGGAATCACGTTGGAACCAAAGTTTTCCCTCGATTTCAATACTTCACTATCAGTCAGGCCTTTAAATTGCACAATACACTCCTTAAAAATAAAAGCGTATGTACATTCTACCAAAAAAACGGCAATAAATCTCAAATTTATTGCCGTTTTTTTAGTATTTTATTAGCGCTGGCGTTCAAGCAAGCGATGAGAGCACTTGAAGAGCTTCATGCTTCTTGATACGACCATGGTTCTTTCGCCTGAGAAGATTGTTTCTTGAGGTGTTTCAGGTGAAACAGTATCAACAAGACATTCCCAATCTGCGTTGCACTGCGGAAGAACAAAGCTTATATCGTGAGATGATGAATTCAGGATTAAAAGAAGATTATCGTCTTCCAATGGCTTGCCTTCGTCATCAACATCATCTAAGCCTCTGCCGGAGAGGAACAAAGCCAGGGCCTTGCCGTGCGGATTGTTCCAGTCTTCGTCGTTCATTTCCTGACCATCTGGTCTGAACCAGACGATGTCACGTATGTTAGAGCCTCTGATTCTGCGACCAAGGAAGAATTTTCTTCTATGAAGAGCAGGATGTTCGCGTCTGATCTTAATTACCTTACTGGTAAACTCAATCATATCTTTTGCGTCATCATCAAGACTCCAGTCATACCAGCTTACTTCGTTATCCTGACAGTAAGCGTTGTTATTACCACCCTGAGTGCGCATCAATTCATCGCCGCCGCATATCATAGGAGTGCCCTGTGAGAACAGCAGCGTTGCCATAAGATTACGCATCTGGCGCATTCTCAGGTTGTTTATTTCTTCATCGTAGGTATCACCTTCAACCCCATGATTCCATGAACGATTGTCGGAATGGCCGTCTCTGTTGCCTTCCAGATTGTTTTCGTTATGCTTTTCGTTGTAGGAAACAAGGTCTCTGAGAGTGAAACCATCGTGAGCAGTAATGAAGTTTACGCTCAGGTAAGGCTTACGACCATCGCGGTCATACAGGTCACTACTTCCTGTAAGTCTGTAGCCCATTTCACCAACGGTTCCACCATCGCCTTTCCAGAATGAACGCATCAAATCACGGTATTTACCATTCCATTCCGCCCAGAGAACCGGGAAGTTACCGACCTGATAGCCGCCTTCACCAACGTCCCAGGGCTCAGCAATAAGCTTAACCTGGCTGATAACCGGGTCTTGGTGGATAATGGTAAAGAAGCTGGAAAGCTGGTTCCAGGCATGCATTTCACGCGCAAGGGTTGAGCAGAGGTCGAAACGGAAGCCGTCAACATGCATTTCATTAACCCAATAACGCAGTGAATCCATGATTAGCTGCAGTGTCTGAGGACATACTACATTAATGGTATTGCCAGTTCCGGTGTAATCCTTGTAGAAACGCTTATCTTCTGGCAGCAGACGATAGTAGTTAGGATTGTCGATGCCCTTGTAGCACATGGTAGGTCCGTTGTTATTACCTTCGCAGGTGTGATTGTAAACAACGTCAATAATAACTTCAAGACCAGCCTGATGGAGCTTCTTGACCATTGCCTTGAATTCTCTCACTGGGCCGCCAGGAGTCTTATCAGAGCTGTAGCGGATATCCGGAACAAAATAAGATAGAGTGCTATAGCCCCAATAATTCTTCAATCCCTTTTCATAAAGGAACGGGTCATCAATATGCTGATGAACAGGCAAGAGCTCGATTGTCGTAACGCCAAGCTTCTTGAGGTGATTAATAACAGATTCGGAAGCAAGACCGGCATAGGTGCCCCTCAAATGTTCAGGAACATCGGGGTGTCGCTTGCTTATTCCCTTAACATGAGCTTCGTAGATAACAGTCTTGTGGAAGGGGTAACGAAGTCTTACATCGCCATTCCAGTCGAACTTATCGTCGATAACGATGGAAAGAGGTGTTCCGCTTGCATATTCTACGCTTACGTCCAGGTCCTTGTTTGGGCTGAAGGTGTTATAAGCATAGAGACCGTCTTCGTGGTTTTCTTCACCGCTGAGAGCCTTTGCATACGGGTCCATCAGCAAGCAGCGCGGGTTAAAGCGAAGACCTAATTCAGGTCTATACTGCCCATGAACGCGGTATGCATAATACTGACCAGGCTTAATCCCATCAATATAAATATGCCATACAAAAGCAGTTCTATTGCGAAGAGGAATCTGGGTTTCGTTGAAGTTTTCATCAAAAAGGCAGAGTTCTACGCCTTCTGCGTGTTCGGAATAAAGAGCAAAATTAACGCCTTTTCCATCATAGGTTGCGCCAAGAGGATACGGGTGACCAGGTTTAAAATACATATTAAGCCTTAATTATTTGCGTTCAAGAATTTCGATGAGGTGATAACCAAACTGGGTTTTGATTGGGCCATGAACTTCGCCAACTTTTTCATTGAAAACGATTTTGTCGAATTCCTTAACCATCATGCCAGGACCGAATTCACCGAGGTCTCCACCCTTTTTACCAGATGGACACTGAGAATATTTGGCAGCCATATCAGCAAAATCAGCGCCATTATAGATTTTATCAAGAATATCGAGGCATTCGGATTTGGTCTTAGTAAGAATGTGTCTAGCACGAGCAGTTGTCATTTGTTTTCTCCTGTTTTAGTTGTTTCAATAATTGCGGTTTGAGTAAATCCCCCCTACC
>JAZUDR010000315.1:0-4439 GCA_045639725.1 Candidatus Avigastranaerophilus sp.
TTGATACAGAAAAGTTATTGCTCAAAGAGAATTAGACATAATTATTTTTATAGATTAAATATATTTTGCAGGACTTAATGCAATTTCTGTTTTTGCAGAAGTAAATGCAATTTGAATTGCATTTAAAATTTCATTTGAGGATTGTTGCGATAATAAAAGCCAACTGTTGTAATGTTTTAATAAATATGATAGCATTGCCAACATGAATAGCGTTGTATTATTTCAGCAACTACTAGTTTTATTAGGAATGATGTTTATTGGTTATCTTGCTTTTAAAGGTAACACCATAGATGAGCATTCATATAAAAAGTTATCCACTCTTGTTGTAAAAATACTTAATCCTTTTCTTATAATCAGTGGAGTTGTAAGAAAAACTACGACATTTTCAAAAGAGATAATAGTCCAGAATATAATATTGGTTGTGGCCTTTTATATTCTTTTATTTCTGAGCGGATTCCTCTACATAAAACTACTGAGAAAAACCAACAATGAATCATTTCTTTATAGAATGCTTTTTCTGATGCCAAATGTCGGCTTCATGGGAATTCCAATAGTAAAAGAATCATTAGGAAGCGAATATATTGTTCTGGTTGCCTTTTATATTGTTGGTTTCAATATCATTGCTTATAGCTACGGAATCTACTTAGCCAGCAAATTTGGAAACAAAGAAACAAAACTTAACAGGAGAAACTATTTAAGCCCAGGCTTGATATATGCAGTTATGGCAATTGCAATATTTTTTCTTCAGATACAACTTCCAAAACCCTTTGTTATTTTTTTCAATTACATGGGTGAAGCCTGCATAGTAATGTCAATGATAGTTATCGGCGCTTTTCTTGCCCAAATGGATTTAAGAGAAGCACTGTTAAGCAAAGACAGTCTGTCATTCGTATTTGCATTTATGTTTATCTTCCCTTTCATTATAGTATTTCTTTCAAAGTATCTGTCTTTTGATGTAAATGTGCTGACAGTATTTCATCTTGAGGCCTGTATGCCTATAGGAAGTGTTGCTTGCATGCTTGCACAGGAATACGGCGGTGACGGCTCAAAAGCTGCCAGACTTATTGCTGCAACTACAATATATACAATTATAACAGCCCCATTAGTATTTTATTTAGTGAATATCGTTCACAACTTTTTACATTAAGTTTTGCCTAACTTTCCGTTCTCAAATAATACATTTAAGTTTTGGCTGAATCCGAAAATGAGTTTTCGAGAAAAATTTCTAGCTTAATGCATAATTCATAGTCGCTAATACAGTACTATTGCCAGCAGATAGCCAACGATGCAAGACACCGTAACAGAAATCAAGCCTGGCATCATAAAAGAATGATTGAGCAAATACTTGCCAATGGTAGTCGTGCCTGAACGGTCGAAGTTGACAGTAGCAATGTCGGAGGGATAACTTGGGAGAAAGAAATAGCCATAAACAGAAGGCAAAAGCCCAACGAGAATCGGGCCAGGAATACCCAACTTATACGCAAGCGGCAACATCGAAGCGACAGTTGCTCCCTGAGAATTAATCAAAATAGAAACTACGAAGAAACATAGCGCAATGGTCCATGGATAAGAATTCACAAAGTTTCCCAAAGTGGCTTTCAACTCGACCATATAGTTAGCAAAGAAAGTATCGGCCATCCATGCAATACCATAAATCGCTATGACAGCCACCATACCAGACTGCCATACCGAACCGGAAACAGCACGCTTCGGTTGAGCCTTGGCACAAAGGATCATGAAAGCCGCAGCGGTTATCATCACAATCTGTATAATAAGGTTCATAGCTAGAGGTTTCAAGATTGGATTTCCGGCAGCATCGATATCTCCTGTCGGAAAAGATGGACGAATATCGCAACCACAAACCTGACATACTGAAAAAAGAATGATATAAGCTAAGGCTCCAAAAAAAATATACACAGATAACTTGGCTTCCTTAGATATCTCTATATCAAGTAAAGTTGCCTTGCTACCATACATATATTCATAAGTTTCTGGATTCTGGCAACGTGCCTGAAAAAAAGGATCCTTATCAAGATCCTTGCCTCGACGATAAGAGGCAAGCGATGCAGCCATCAAACCGCAAAGACAAGCTATCATATTGATTCCCGCAACCTGTAAATTGGTCACATGGAATCCATTTTCATTAGAAATAGTTACAAAAGAAACTACAGCGGCAGCAATTGGCGAACAGGTAATGCCAACCTGAGAGGCAATAGAAGCCACACCACACGGACGTTCCGGTCTGATTCCTTTCTTTAATGCTATGTCACAGATAATTGGCATCAAAGTATAAACAGCATGGCCAGTTCCAACCAAGACTGTTAGAAAAAAGGTACAAAGAGGTGCGAGGAACGTGATTGAATCAGGATGCTTTCGAAGCAATTTTTCTGCTAACTGCATCATCCAATCCATTCCGCCAGCAGCCTGCAACATACCTGCACAGGTTACAGCTGACATAATGATATAGATAACATCGGTAGGAGGTATTCCCGGCTTCATCTGAAAGCCAAAGACAAGAATAAACAAGCCAATGCCAGACATGGCTCCGAGGGCAAGACTGCCATATCGGATACCCACGCACAGCACAGCCAATACTACCAGTAGTTCTATAAACATTATCATAGCTTAGCCTTCGTATTCTTTATTTTAGAACTCTCCTAGTATTTTTTATACTCAATAATTATATATCCATATCAGGAAATTAAAAACCGTTATTATAGTAAGCCTTTGTCATACATAAGAAGGATCGTAAAATGTACTACACTACTATTTCTTTAGCTTCATTCATAAAAGAATTTCTTACGTATGAATATTTTTATAATAAATATCATATTACAAGCCCAAGAGCAAGAACGCACCATCCTAGACCAGATTGGAATTGTGCGCATAGTATGTATTGATAAAAAACGAACCTCAGTTTGAAAACTGTAAATTTTATAACAATAGATAATTAATTAAACATTAAACTCAAGGTAAGCTACATTTTGAAGGCCAAATATTTGAGTTAACTGATTTTGTGAATATCTGCAAACCCACTTTTGAGCATATCTATATTTCAGATAATTATTCGTATGTTAATTATTTGAGGTTAATTATTTGTTTCAAGAATTATGAATTATTAGTTGTGGCGTTTATGGTATAATGGTTATGAGGTGAAGCAAATGGGCATTTATCTGAATCCAAACAATGAAGGTTTTAAGCAGTCTATCAATTCTGAAATATATATTGATAAAACTGGTCTGATTGGTATCACAAATAAAAAGCTTGATAGTAAGCAGAAATATATGTGCGTAAGCCGCGCAAGACGTTTTGGCAAGTCTATGGCTACAGAATTGATTATAGCTTACTATAGCAAGGGTTGTGATTCCAAGGAACTTTTCAAAGACTATCAAGCCAGTAAACTGCCTGATTTCGAGAAGCACCTCAACAAATATAATGTCATTTATCTTAACCTCCCATTTTTCAAAGACTTGGAAAGCGGATATAAAAATACTGTTTCCAATATCACCAGAACCCTTATCAAAGAATTAGACGAGGAATTCCCGAATGTTATTGCCCCGAATGAGACTATGCTCTCAATGGCAATGACACAAATATATGCCAAAACATCAGAAAAGTTTATTGTAATCATAGACGAATGGGACTGCATCTTCAGAGAAAGCACCGAAGATTATCAGTCCCAGAGAAACTACATTGATTTTTTGCGCACTCTATTCAAAGACCAGTCATTCATAAAATTAGCCTACCTTACCGGCATTTTCCCTATAAAAAAATATAATACCCAGTCGGCTATGAACAATTTCATCGAATATACAATGTTCAACCCACGGGAACTGGACTACCATTTCGGTTTCACCGAAGAAGAAGTAAAAGATTTATGTCAGAAATATAACAAAAGCTACAATGAAATCAGACAATGGTATGACGGCTATATCATGCCAGGTAATCTTCATATATATAACCCCTGCTCTGTTGTTCAGGCAATGACCAGTAAAATCATTGAAAGTTTCTGGACTCAGACAGGCACTTATGAATCTCTGAAGAACCCTATCAACATGAATTTTGACGGGTTGCGGGAAGACATTATCAGACTGATGGGTGGCGAGGAAGTGTGTGTGGATTATTCAACCTTCCAGAATGATATGACCTCCATGGCATGCAAGGACGATATTCTAACGTTGCTTGTGCACATCGGCTATCTGTCTTATAACGCTGAAAATCACACTGTTTTTATTCCAAACCGCGAAATCAAGCAGGAATTTGCAACAACCTTGAAACTCAGTAACTGGCAGGAAGTTTCAAAGGCCATTTCCAATTCCGACAGACTCATAAAAGATACCATCGCCTGCAACGCAGACGCTGTTGCCGCTGCAATCGAAGAGTGCCACCAAAACTCTACGTCTATTCTTAAATATAACGATGAAAACTCTCTGGCCTGT